>JAPKZT010000331.1 GCA_026393655.1 Actinomycetota bacterium
ACAAGTCTGGACTCGCGAAGAGTTGAAAGTCGTTTGTGATACAGCGCACGATTTAGGTGTGCGAGTAACTGCGCACTGTCGTGGCGACAAAGCAACTCTTGATTCTGTGATGGCTGGTGTCGACATAATTTGGCATGCATCGTTTCTCGGTGATGCGTCGCTTGAAGCGATCATCGACAAGAAAGTTCCTGTTGGCCCGGTGTTTACATTTCTTGCAAATCTCTCGGAGTTCGGACATAAAGCCGGTGCAACATCTTCAGCAAAATCAATCTTCGCCGGAGAACTTGAAAACACTGGCGCCAAATTGCGACAGGCATACGACGCCGGAGTTAAATTATTATGCGGCTCTGAAAGTGGTTTTTCAATGACACCATATGGGCATTGGCATGCTCGCGAAATGGAAGTCTTCGTTAAGCATCTCGGGATGACCCCGCTTCAGGCGATTACTTGTGGCACAAAAGACAACGCGATTGCGCTCGACCAAGACGGCGAAACAGGATGCATCGCCGCTGGATATCGCGCTGATGTTTTGGTTCTTGACGGTGACCCATCAAAAGATATTTCACTACTCGGTGACAAAAGTTTGTTTCGCCACCTTTTCTGCCGTGGTAAAAACATCGACCTCTCACCAATTGAGCCGCGCGCGATGCTTCGCGGAGAGCAATCTTCGGGTTGGTCGGATGTCGCGCTGACAAGAGAACTTGCTTACTCAAAGTGAAGAGCGCAATCGTCACAGGTGGAGCACACGGGATTGGCAGAGTAATTGTTAATCAACTTGCATCCGAAGGTTGGCACGTTGGAATTCTTGATTTGAATGTTGCAGATGTTGAGCGTGATGAAAAGTTACTAAAAAACTGTGTTGCTATTTCTGCAGATGTTTCAGATGTAAATTCTGTAGAAAAAGCAATAAAGCAATTTGGTTCGACACCAGATTTGCTTGTCAACAATGCCGGAATTGTT
The DNA here is from genome assembly GCA_026393655.1 of Actinomycetota bacterium. Taxonomy (GTDB): domain Bacteria; phylum Actinomycetota; class Acidimicrobiia; order Acidimicrobiales; family Ilumatobacteraceae; genus BACL27. Next base: position 961 of record JAPKZT010000331.1, read on the forward strand.
CGCTTTGGGCCATTACTAACGCTCGCTCAATCAGAGTTTGAGGCAGTAGTTCGCGTCAATCTGATCGGAACTTTTACTGTTTCTCGCCAAGTCGCAGCGCTAATGGTCGCCGATGGCAAAGCTGGAAACATAATCAGCATCACATCAATGAATGGCGTAGTCCCCGGGCCAAATAGTGGTGCTTACACATCAACAAAAGCTGGCGTTGCGTTGTTAACCAAACAAATGGCACTCGAATGGGGCCCACACGGTATTCGTGTCAATTCAATTGCACCAGGGCTAATTGATGCCGGCATGAGCAATGCTGTGCATGCCGATCCAGAAATTCGCCAAGCGCGTGAGAAGCGAATTCCGCTTCGCCGACTCGGCACCGCGCAAGACATCGCGAACCTAGTTTCATTTCTCGCATCTGAGCAGTCTTCATACATCACTGGTGAAAACATTCTCGTAGACGGTGGAGTCACAATGAGTATTTTGTCGACGCTTCCACGACCGAAGAGTGTTGATTCAGTTGGCCCGTCAGAGTAAATAATGAAACCAATTAAAGATATGTCAGTTGTTATAACTGGTGGCGGCTCAGGTATTGGTGAAGCGACTGCTCGCTATCTTGCAGCTCAAGGCGCCAAAGTAACTATTTGTGGTCGACGAGAAGATCGAATTAAAACTGTCGCCAAAGAAATTGGCAGCAACTGCACTTGGGTGACTGCAGACGTCACTAGTAGTTCTGATCGCCAAAAACTTATTGATACAGCGATTGCACACGGCGGACGTATAGACGCTTTAATTTCAAACGCTGGCAACATGGAGCGAAAGCCAGTCGAAGAATGGACAGAAGAAAGACTGCTGCAAGTTTTTAACGACAATGTGATTTCAGGAATGATGTTGACTCAGGTCGCACTTCCACATCTTGTAGCAACCGAAGGGGCAATCATCTTTATCGGATCTGTGTATACAGTTCGCGCATATCCAGGTGCTGCGCCATACGCGGCAACCAAAGGTGCCCTTGAAGCATTAGTAAAAGTATTGGCAACAGAACTCGGACCACGAAAGATTCGTGTTAATGCGGTGCGACCTGGTGCAGTGTTGACCGAGATCAATCAGCGTGCCGGACTCTACGACGATGAGGCTGCGGCAAAACGACTTGAATCGATTGCAAATCATCACGCTGTCGGGCGAATTGGTACTTCACTCGAAATTGCTGAAGGAATCGAATATCTAATTCGAGCTGAGTGGGTTACTGGTACCGTACTTTCGGTAGATGGTGGCATGGGTCTGGGGGTTATTTCTTAATGAATTCACAAAATGTCTTGACGGTAACAAACTTCGAAGAAGCAAAAGAAATTTACCGTCACAAAGATTTCAAGCAGGCTTTATACGACGCTGGTGAAGTCGTGATGGAAGGTGTGCTTGTCAACCTTCATGGAGATGAGCATCGCGCGCGACGTCGACTTGAAAATCGACTTTTTCGTCGCGAGACCCTCGTGCATTATGAAAGAGATTTGTTTCCACAAGTAATTTCAGAAACACTTGAACCGTTCGTGCAGTCAGGTCGCGCTGAACTCGTGACACTCTCACACCAACTAATGATGAATCTTGCGGCCCTTAATGCAGGCGTTGATCGTCCACTTAAAACCAAAGAAGAGACAGCCAATCTTTACAACTTCATGATGAAGTTCATTGAAGGTGCAACACTTGCCCACACCACTCGTGACCCGGCTGAAGTCACGTCAGAAATAGAACAAGCAAAGTCTGAGTTTGATACTCAGTTTTTAGCGCCATCTATTGCCCGACGGCAAAAACTTATTGCTGAGTCAAAAGACGGCGGTAGCGAAAACTTGCCTAAGGATATTCTCACCGAACTACTTAAGAATGAAGACTCGCTGCATCTTCCACAATTTATTTAATTGGCTAAAGAAGCACCCTGAAGATGCTGCGTTGATAACGAACGACAAGTCGTTCGTGCAACGCGCGATGTTCGAGACAATTCGCCTGAATCCTTCTAGCCCAACTGCGATGCGCCGAGCGCTGTCAGATGTAACTCTCAAATCAGGAACTATCGTGCCGAAAAATTCAACAGTGACTATTGATTTAATGTCGATAAACCGCAGTGCTGAAATTTTCGGCGCTGATGCAAACGAGTTTGACCCACATCGCCAGATTTCAACACCGAATGTGGCCGCCTGGGGTCTCTCGTTTGGACACGGAATGCACGCATGCATCGGTCAAGAACTCGCCGCCGGACTATCTGAAAGATCAGAAGAAACTTCTGACTATGAATTTGGTCTAGCAACCGTTGCTGTTCAGGCGATGTTCGATCGAAATGTAATTGCCGACCCAAGCCAGCCAGCGAAAATTGATACGACTACAAAGCGTCCTTATTGGGGTTCGTACCACGTGCTATTTGAAAATAGATTTTGATCACCCGCGAAATAAATCGATAGATAACGAAAAAATTTCAAATGTCGATAATCACGCTTTCAAGTTGGGTTGATGCCAAAGCGGCACTGCGCAATCGAGACCTGCGTCAGGGTCTATACGACGAAGGC
>JAPKZT010000207.1 GCA_026393655.1 Actinomycetota bacterium
GTGGGTCTCGGCATCATTGTGGCGATCATGCGAAATCGAAGTTCGGTGACTGCCGACGATCTCGCCGAGTTGAAGGGCTAATCATGCTCGGTTTGATCTGGCTGATACCAGTACTACCTCTTGCAGGGGCTGTGCTCAATTTAGTTTTGGGTCGCAAACTTGGTGACCCGCGCGCAGGTTGGGTTGCCACAATCGCAACAGCCTCGTCGTTTCTAGTGACGGTGCTGACTTATTTTGAGATGTTGGGGCTTCCTGCCGAAGAACGCAGTCATGTCGTAAAAATGTTTTCGTGGATCGGAGTCGGCTCACTACAAGTTGATCTCGCTGTTCTAGCCGACCCGCTCAGCATTGTGATGGCGTTATTTGTTACAGGCATTTCAACTTTGATTCATCTTTACGCAATTGGCTATATGCACGGCGACGCCAAATTCTCAAAGTTCTTTTTGTATTTAAATCTCTTCGTTTTCAGCATGTTGATGCTGGTTCTCGGCGAGAATCTACTTGTCACATTCTTGGGTTGGGAAGGTGTCGGTGCTTGTAGTTACTTCTTGATTTCGTTTTGGCACACTCGTAACAGTGCAGCGGTCGCCGGCAAAAAAGCCTTCGTCACAAATCGCATTGGTGACTTCGGTGTAATGGCCGCAATGTTTTTAGCATTCAACAGTCTCGGCACACTTTCATATCACGCAATTAATGAGTCCGCGCATAGTGGTGAACTGGCGGCAGTTACCGCAACAGCAATCGGGCTTCTACTTTTTGTTGGAGCTTGCGGCAAGAGCGCCCAGCTTCCGCTTTATCTTTGGTTGCCAGACGCGATGGAGGGTCCAACCCCAGTTTCGGCGTTGATACACGCCGCAACGATGGTGACATCGGGTGTGTTTTTAATGACGCGCATGAGTCCTGTTTTGCATGCTTCGTATGATTGGGTACCAACAGTTATTGCCGTAGTTGGTGCTGCTACTGCGCTTTACGCCGCAACTGTTGCGATTGCACAAAACGATATTAAAAAGGTTCTCGCTTACAGCACTGTTTCGCAGTTGGGCTACATGTTTTTAGCAGTGGGATCTGGTGCGTATGTCGCTGCAATTTTTCACATGGTGACCCACGCGTTTTTTAAGGCGCTATTGTTTCTCGGCTCAGGTTCTGTGATTCACGGTATGCATCATGAGCAAGACATGCGTCGCATGGGCGCGCTACGCAAAGTGATGCCAGTTACTGCGTTCACTTTCATTATCGGATGGCTAGCAATCGCGGGAGTACCGCCGTTTGCTGGTTTCTGGTCGAAAGACGAAATATTGCTTTATGTATATGCGAATAATCGTGGTCTCTACGTGGTTGGTTTGATTACCGCACTATTGACGGCGTTCTACATGACACGACAAGTCATCATGGTGTTTTACGGCAAAGCAAAATGGAATGACCACAGCGCCGAACACGGCTCACACGGCGACTTAACACCTCACGAGAGCAGTTGGGTGATGTTGACGCCACTTGTTGTTTTGTCGGGTTTATCTATCGTCGGTGGTGCAATGCAATTGCCTTTCGGCAAAGATTTTAATTTTCTAGAACGCTGGCTTGCACCGGTTGTCGAAGAATCTGAAGCACATATCCATGAGACCTGGGCCTATCAAAATAAATATTTGCTGTTAGCTGTAGCAATTGTCGTTGCACTAGTTGGAATCGCAGCATCAATTGCGGTTTACGCAAAATCATGGGTCAAGCCAATTGAGCCTAAAGTTCTTGAGCAAGCCTGGTATTACGACAATGCCGCAAGCCGTCTGATCGCCGGGCCTGGCGCGAAAACTTTTAATTTAATTGCATGGATTGATGCCAACATCGTTGATGGCATTGTCAACGGAGTCGGCAAGTTGATTCGAAATATCGCAACGTCATTGCGCCGGGCTCAGAGCGGTTTCGTTCGTGCATATGCATTATTAATAAGTTTCGGTGCTGTTGTTATTTTGGCTTGGTTCTTTTTGCGTGGAGCACTGTTGTGATCGCCTCAAATCTAGAAGTTCTTAACTTTCCAATTTTGACTTTGCTAGTCGTGTTGCCCGTAATTGGCTCGATCATTGTGGCTCTACTTGGTGGTTCGCGTCCAGAGTGGATGAAACTCGCGGCACTAATTTCAAGCGTCTCAACTGCAGCGCTTTCGTTGTGGTTATTAGCAGCATTCAAATCTGGCGAGGCGGGTTTTCAGTTCGTCTCGCAGCATGTCTGGATTAGCCAATGGGGAATCTCATGGCATTTAGGTGTGGACGGCATCTCGTTGTTTTTGATAGTGCTCACCGGAATCTTGTTTCCATTAGTGATTGTCGGAATTGATCCGCATCACAATGAAACCTCTTATTTCGCTTGGATGCTGTTATTGCAAGCCGGAGTAATGGGCTCGTTTTTGTCACTTGACTTGTTTTTGTTTTTCGTAATGTTTGAAATAGTTTTGGTGCCAATGTATTTCTTGATCGGTGGTTGGGGCTACGACCAGCGGGTCTATGCAGCGACGAAATTCTTTTTATACACAATGGCCGGTTCGGCGTTCATGCTTGTCGGGATAATTGCAACAGTTGCGCTTGCTCATCGCGATCTTGGCGTGGTGACATTTGATCTAGTCAAAATCGCCGAAGGCGCAAAGTTCTCAACGAATGCGGCGCGATGGCTATTTTTATCGTTTGCGATCGCGTTCGCCGTCAAGGTGCCGCTATTTCCATTTCATACTTGGTTGCCCGATGCTCACACACAGGCGCCAACCGGGGGCTCAGTAATTCTCGCTGGCGTGTTACTCAAAATGGGAACCTATGGTTTCTTGCGGTTCGGAGTTTATTTGTTTCCACAGGCCGCGATGTGGGCAAGGCCTGCGATATTTACTCTCGCCGTCATCGGAATTATTTATGGTGCAATTGCTGCAACGATGCAACACGATCTAAAACGTCTCGTGGCTTACTCTTCTGTTGCTCACCTCGGGTTCATTGTTCTTGGAACATTCGCGCTTAGTTCGCAGGCATTAACTGGCGCGGTAATGCAAATGGTCAATCATGGAGTCTCGACAGGTGCATTATTTTTACTCGTCGGCATGATTTACGAACGTCGCCACACCCGCGAAATCGCTGAGTTACGTGGCATTCAGCATGTAGCACCAATCTTTGCAGGTGTATTCACTGTCGTCATGCTGTCTTCAGTTGGTTTGCCTGGCCTCAATGGTTTCGTCGGTGAGTTTTTGATTTTGATCGGATCATTTGGTCCTGCACGCTGGTGGACAGTTGTCGCCTCTATTGGAGTTATTCTTGCTGCGCTTTATTTATTGTGGGCTTATCAACGCGTATTTCACGGTGAGCCAGACGAAGCCAATTCAACTTTTAAAGAAATTACAATTCGTGAAGGGTTATTGATGTCTGTGTTTGTGGCGATCATCGTCGTGTCTGGCATCTATCCAAAACCAATTCTTGACAGAATTCAACCAAGCGTGGCCGCACTCATTGAGCATGTAGAAGGACAAACCAAGTGAACGATCAAATACCTGAATTTGCTGGTCCCGCAATAAATTGGTTTTCGGTTTCGCCTTTATTGGTTCTGCTTTTTGGCGCACTGTTGCTGTTGCTTATCGGGTCGTTGACTCCGCAGTGGCGACGGGGCTGGTACGGATTAGTCAGTGCGCTAACAGCGAGTGCTGCAATCGTTCTGTCAATATTTTTATGGCGTGATATTTCAAGTTCTGGCCCGAAACTTCTAGTTGGTGGCGCTCTTGCTCTCGACCATTTTGCTGTGCTGGCGTCAATTGCGATTTGCTCGGCAGTATTGCTTGTCAGTCTTGTGACCAGCGATTATCTCGCGGGCGAAAAGTCTGATATGCCCGAGATTTATGCCCTCTATCTAACCGCGGCAATTGGCGGAATCGTAATGGTTTCAGCGAACGACTTGATCGTTTTGTTTCTCGGATTAGAAACTCTTAGTTTGTCGCTTTATTTATTGGCAGCAAGCAATCGCAAACGAGCAGAAAGCCAAGAAGCCGGATTGAAATATTTCATACTCGGTGGTTTCGCATCGGCATTCTTTTTGTATGGTGTCGCACTTACTTACGGCGCGACCGGCACTACTCGTTTAGTTGATATTAATTTGGCGTTGAATTCTTACATCACCATTCCACGCAATGACACTTTGCTGCTCGTAGGTGTCGGTCTGATGCTTGTTGGGTTTGGTTTCAAAGTTTCCCTTGTGCCATTTCAAGCATGGACCCCAGATGTTTATCAAGGTTCGCCAACTCCGGTTACGGCGTTTATGGCTTCAGCCGGAAAAGTCGCCGCACTTGTTGCACTCGTGCGAGTTTTTATAACAGCGTTTCCGTCGCGCGCAGATGATTGGGGTCCAGCAGTTTTTGTATTAGCCGCACTGACACTCGTCGTCGGGTCAGTCGTTGCTGTCGTACAAACTGATGTAAAGCGCATGCTTGCATACTCGTCTATTAGTCATGCAGGTTTCATTCTTGTTGGTTTAGAAGCATCATCACATCGCTCATCGCCTGATGTTGGTAATGGA
>JAPKZT010000082.1 GCA_026393655.1 Actinomycetota bacterium
GGCGATGGAGGTAGCCCAAACAAAAGAAACTCAAGACAATCTAAAACTTTCAGATCAACTCGCTAAGCCGCCAGTTACGCCGATATTTTCGGCAAGAAGAATCCCGCAAGCGCTAGTCGACTCAACACTTAAAGTTCGGGTGGCGGCAAAATTACAACAACTCAGCACGACCTTGCCTGCTGAATCTTGCCTGACAGTTCGCACTGACGATCAAGAAATCTATTCTTTGCGCTCAGACCTTGCATTGATTCCTGGTAGCAACATGAAACTTCTCACTGCTGCAGTTGCACTAGACGTGTTAAAACCAGACACAGTTTTTTCTACGAAGCTTCTCGGCGTAGTTGAAGGCTCTGTGGTGCGAGGTGATCTGTGGCTTGTTGGTTCTGGTGATCCACTACTCTCAACGCGCTCGTATCCGCCAACCGAAAAGTTTCCGACTTTGACACCAACATATGTTGAAGGTCTTGTCGAATCTCTAGTTGCGTCGGGTGTCAAGAGCATTCAAGGAAGTGTCATCGGTGATGAATCGCTTTATGATCGTGAGCGTTACTCGCCCAACTGGGGAGACGGAATCCGCGGCACTGAGGCGGGTCCACTTGGTGCGCTGATGATTAATGATGCGAATACATCGGATTCACCTGTCAAATTAGTAAACCCTGCATTCGCTGCCGCAACAGAGTTCACTCGACTATTGAAAGAAAGCGGAATCATCGTTAAAGGTTCACCAGATATTGACACTGCACCAGCAGATACACCACAAATTGCAAAAATTGATTCGGCCCCACTTCGTGACGTCGTTGCTGAGATGTTGAAAAATAGTGACAACAACACTGCCGAACTATTGTTGAAAGAGATTGGTCGAGTATCGCAAGGTACTGCCACTCGTATCGCCGGATTACAAGTTATAGCCGGCAAGATCACTGAATGGCAGTTGCCGTCGGCTGGGGTTGCGCTTGGAGATGGCTCAGGGTTAGACCGTGCGACTCATCTGACTTGTGGTTTATTAACTGCACTCCTGCAACGTGCGGGCGTAAACAGCGACCTTGTCAAGGGCATGTCAATTGCAGGATCAATTGGCACTCTGCGCGAGAACTTTATGACTGGGCCAGCGTTCAATGTATTGCGCGGCAAAACCGGCACGCTCACAGGAGTCAAAGCGCTTTCTGGTGTTTTTCCATTCAGCGATGATCATTCAACAATATTTACTTTGCTTCTCAATGGCACAGGTACTTCAACCACAGAGATATACATCCCAATTTGGAATTCACTAATTTCATCTTTGGCATCTGGCGGCGACTCAATCGATCTCGAAAAGGTTGCACCACTTAAATAGGGCTAGCTCGCAGAATGATGTCGTAGAATAAGCCTGTGCCCGCCGACGAATCACAAGCGAAGATCAAGATTTCGGAGTTGTACGACCTCGTCATTAAATACGCGAAACAAGAGGCGATAGATCCACTGCGAGGTGCTGGCCGTTGGCTTGCGTTTGGCTTATTCGCCGCAGTGTTGATAAGTATCGGCGTTGTAATCGGATCGTTAGGTGTATTAAGACTCGTACAAACAACCCCATTGGGCACCTCTAATGCTTGGTCGTGGCTCTGCTACCTGATCACTGTGATTATTTGTCTAGTAGTTGGATTTGTTGCGAATTCGCGAATCAAACGTGGAACGCTCGAGAAATAAGTTATGACGCAGCTAGATCAGCGTGTGACGCGTGACGAATTACAACACCAACTTATTTTATTTCAGGAAGATATCCAATCAAAAGTTGCTGACAAGTCAGAGCAAATCAGATTAATTAAAATCGGAGTCGCAATCGTCGCGTTGCTAACGGCATTTATGTTTGGCAAGCGCAGTGGCAAAAAGAATCGCAGCATCATTGAGATATTTAGCAACAACTAATTAGCGCGAAAATCTCACTTATGTTTAATAAACTAATCGCTCGATCTGCAAAGTTAAGTTTTTGGTTCGGCGTGTATCGATTTTTGCGAAGACACTTTAAATCATCTAGCCAAAATGTTGTTCGACGCAAGTTTCAGCAAGGTGACTCAATCACGATCAAATCGCGTTCAGTTCGTTGATGCGAATGTCATTTATATATTTCGAAATCAGACTCGCTGATGTTTAGTTACGGCGAAAAAGTACTTTTGCTTGATGTAAAAAAGCGTCGTTACTTATTTACATTAAAAGAAAACGGCGAGTTTCACACTCATGCTGGATTCCTTGCGCACAGTCTGATAACTGATGTGCACGAAGGCGCGTCTGTGCAATCGACCAAAGGAGCGTATTACATTGTTTTGCGCCCGACCCTTGAAGATTTTGTTGTGCAAATGCCACGTGGCGCACAAGTTATTTATCCAAAGGATCTCGCTCCGATTTGCATGATGGCTGACATCACGCCGGGTGTCAAAGTTTTCGAATCTGGACTTGGATCTGGTGCGTTATCAATGACGATGCTTCGCTACGGGGCAATCATTACTGGTTATGAATTGCGAGAAGATTTTGCAAATCGTGCGCAGACAAATGTTCGCGAATTTCTTGGAGAATCGGCGCTTGAAAGGTATAGCGTCTCAATTCGTGATGCTTATTTAGATATCGACGAAACTGATTTTGACCGAATGGTTTTAGATTTACCTGAACCGTGGCAGGTCATCGAACATGCCAACAAGGTGCTGAAAAGAGGAGCGCTAGTTGTTTCTTATTCGCCGAGCATCACGCAGGCTGTGCGAACCCAAGAAGCAATGGGTGATGGTTGGCTCGACCGCAGAACGCTGGAGGTTCTACACCGAACTTGGCATATCGAAGGTGCGTCAGTGCGACCTGATCACAGAATGGTTGCACACACTGGATTCTTAACAAGCGCCAGATATATCGGCGTTTAGAACTACAAACCGAATATTTACGGCTCGATGAAGATGCACTCTCCTGGGCATTCTTCAGCGGATTCAACTACTGCGTCAAGCATCGAATCGGCGAAATTAGCAACACCCGCAGCACCTTGTTCGTTGCCTTTTGCGGTTGCGAAAACTTTGGCGCCTTCACGAACATATGCCAAACCATCATCTAACAAAGTAAATACGTCAGGAGCAATTTCTTCGCATAGACCATCGCCTGTGCAGAGATCCTGATCAATCCATACCTTCATTTGACGCTCCCTCGTTTAAGACCTATACCGCAACGAGATTATGATACACGGCAAATTCGTTATCTTGGCGGTTTAGTAATTTCACGATTTTTGTAACTTGCGGATTCACCTATACGGTAGGCACAGAGATACGAGGAGAGGCAAAATTCACGATGGCACGAGCAGGAGACCAGAGTCCTGAATCAGCACACGAGCATGCGCGACATCTCGAAGACAAATTGCTCGAGACCAAAGGTCAACTTGCGCACGCCGTAGCTCAGAACGAAAAACTCTCTTACACGCTTCGAGAATCTCGAGAACATATATCGGCACTACGAGATGAAGTTGAAAAATTAACGCAGCCACCATCCGGCTATGGAGTCATCGTCGGAAAAAACGATGACTTAACGGTAGACATTTTGACTAACGGTCGAAAAATGAGAGTAACTGTCAACCCCGATATTGATTTTGAAAAAATTGAGCGTGGCGCCGAAGTGGTGCTCAACGAAAGTTTCAATGTCATCAAGGTCCGTGCGTCTGAGCCGATCGGCGAAGTAGTTCATCTTAAAGAGGTTCTTGAAGATGGCATTCGTGCCGTTGTAACCGGACGCGGCGATGACGAGCGAGTCTGTGAACTCGCAGACGCTTTACGCGGAATGCATCTTCGAAATGGTGATCTTTTGCGGATGGATTCAAAATCAAACCTGCTGCTCGAGCGCCTGACACAACCTGAGGTTGAACATTTGTTGCTTGAAGAGGTACCCGATATTTCGTACAAAGATATTGGTGGCCTTGACTCACAAATCGAGCAAATTGCAGACGCAGTTGAATTGCCTTTTCTGTATAGCGAACTATTCGCTGAATACCATTTGCCCGCACCCAAAGGAATTTTGTTATACGGGCCACCGGGTTGTGGCAAAACTTTGATCGCTAAAGCGGTTGCAAATAGCCTCGCGCAAAAGGTGTCGAATGCGAACGGTGGAGAAAAGGCTCGAAGCTACTTCATCAATATCAAGGGTCCCGAGTTGCTTAATAAATATGTAGGCGAAACCGAGCGCCAAATTCGATTGGTGTTTCAAAGGGCGCGTGAAAAAAGTGAAGAGGGGTGGCCAGTAATTGTTTTCTTCGATGAAATGGATTCGATGTTTCGAACTCGCGGTACCGGAATATCCTCCGATATGGAGTCGACCATCGTGCCGCAATTGCTCGCTGAAATTGACGGGGTAGAAGGTTTGCGAAATGTGATTGTCATTGGTGCAACAAACCGTGAAGATTTAATTGATCCAGCGATTCTTCGCCCAGGCAGGCTCGACGTCAAAATTCGCATCGATCGCCCCAATGCAGATGCGGCACGACAAATATTTGGTCGATATTTGACGAGCGAAGTTCCAATTTCGGCAAGCGAGATCGAAAGCAATGGCGGCGATCTAGATAAAACAATTTCGGTAATGATTGAAGCGACGGTGGCCGAGATGTATCGCCAAGACGATGACAATCGATTTCTTGAAGTCACTTATCAAAATGGCGACCGCGACGTAATGTATTTTAAAGATTTCTCATCTGGTGCGATGATTGAAAATATCGTGAGGCGAGCAAAGAAACTTGCGATTAAGCGTCTTATCGCTGGTGGCGAACGCGGTATCCAATTGCAAGATCTGACCCTGTCTATACGTCAAGAGTTCAAAGAACACGAGGATCTTCCAAATACAACAAATCCGGATGACTGGGCGAAAATTTCTGGTAAAAAAGGCGAGCGGATCGTATTCATCCGTACCCTTGCCAACAACGCAAGCGACTCAAAATCGGGCGGTCGCGCGATTGAAAAAACTGCCACTGGACAATATCTCTGAGGATTCGGTGAGTATCCCAAAAATATGTGGCATTGAGACCGAGTACGGGATCATCGCCAAGGGCATGGATGCGAGTGCCGTGACGGCTTCGTCTTTGTTGATCAATTCGTATGTGGGTCGCTTCGATCAAAATATTGGTTGGGATTTTGAAGACGAGCAACCTGGGAATGACGCCAGAGGATTCTCGTTGGACGATTCGTTTCCACCCGAGATCGAGATGCATTTGGTGAATACGGTTTTAACAAATGGTGCCAGGTATTACGTTGACCACGCACATCCAGAAGTATCTACTCCTGAATGCAGATCGGTTGATGAGGCTTTGATTTATGACAGGGCCGGCGAAGAAATCGTTCGACAAAGCATGATCGCTGCCAAAGGTTTCTTGCCCGAGGGCGCTGAATTGATCGCTTATAAAAACAATTCGGATGGAAAAGGCAATAGTTACGGATGCCACGAAAATTATTTGCTTGCGCGCGAATTGCCCTTTGCCAAGATGGCTGCGTTGATCACAACTCATTTTGTTACGCGACAGGTATTTTGCGGTGCCGGAAAAGTCGGTACCGAATTCGAGGCGATGCCAAAAGACTCGGTCGCATTTCAACTCAGCCAACGCGCTGATTTTTTCGAAGAAGAGGTCGGTCTAGAAACCACACTGAAACGACCGATAGTTAACACTCGTGACGAGCCGCATTGTGATCCAACAAAATACAGAAGACTTCACGTGATTGTTGGTGATGCCAACATGAGCGAAGTGGCAACATATTTAAAACTGGGCACTACAGCAATTTTATTATCGATGATTGAAGACGATCAGATGCCCGAAGACTTGTTGCTGCTCAATCCAGTTCCCGCAATTCGTCGAATCAGTCATGACACGACTTTGCGCCAAGTGATTTCTCTTGAGAATGATAAGCGAATGACAGCTCTTGAAATACAGGAATCTCTGTATCAAAGTGCCGAGCGCTATGCGAATAGTTTTGGTCTCGAATCTGTCGGTCAAGCAACGGGCGAAAATATTTTACGGCGTTGGCGTGAAGTAATTGAGGGGTTACAAACTGATCCACTAAGTGTCGCGCATATTGTTGATTGGGTCGCCAAAAAACGGATCGTCGATGGGTTGGTAACTAGACATAATTTATGCAACACAGATGCGAAACTTAAGGCTGTCGATTTGCAATATCACGATATGCGCCCAGATAAGTGTCTTGCACTGCGTGCCGGTCTCGAAACATTGGTTTCACATCAACAGGCAGTTGACGCGTGCACAGAACCACCCGAAAGCACGCGCGCCTATTTTCGGGGCAAATGTTTAGAGAAGTGGCCGAATGATGTCGTCGCCGCTAATTGGGACAGCGTAGTTTTTGATATTGGCTCGGGACCACTAAAGAGAATCCCGATGATGGAGCCCCTACGCGGAACAAAAGCGATGACCGAAGAGCTTTTTGCTCGTTGCTTGACTCCATCAGATTTGATTACGGCGCTTGGCGATGCTGTTTCTAATTCAAGCTTCAAACCCACTAATTGATTAGTAAATAATTACTCGTTTTTTAACAGCGATGTTTACATCGCTCTGATTATTCGCTATGGTTCGCATATGTCTGAAACCACTCGCAAGCAGAAGCCAACAAAAGCTCAAACCAAAACTGACACTGCCGATGAAATCAAACCTGCCGTTAGCGGTGAAAAGTTGATCTCTGAACTTGACGATTTGCTAGACGAAATTGATGAAGTCCTTGAGTCGAATGCGGAGGACTTCGTAAAGAACTACGTGCAGAAGGGCGGCCAGTAGCCGTAGCCTAAAAACTATGTCGATGCCAATTTTCGAGGCGGGTTCAGACCCAGGCGCAAATTTTGGTGAACTTCTCAGGCGCGTTGGTTTATCGCCTTTTGGATCAGTTTCGGTGGATCACGAATTGGTTATTCCTCATGCAACAACTTGCGTTGCGATGCGTTGCAAAGACGGTGTCGTTATGGCTGGCGACAGGCGAGCCACATCGGGCAATTTGATCAGTCATCGCAGTATGGAGAAGGTTGTTCAGGCCGATGAGTTCAGTGGTGTCGCGATTGCTGGTGCCGCTGGCCCAGCAATGGAGATGATCAAGTTGTTTCAACTTCAACTTGAACATTACGAAAAAGTTGAAGGGCAAACTCTCTCGCTTGAAGGTAAAGCCAATCAGTTGTCGAGTTTTGTTCGGAGTAATTTGCCTGCTGCGATGCAGGGTTTAGTTGTCGTACCGATATTTGCCGGTTTCGATTTTCATACAAACTCTGGGCGTCTTTGGGATTACGACGTAACTGGTGGTCGGTACGAAGAGAAAGATTTCGTAGCAACGGGTTCAGGAATGTTGCATGCATCTACGGTGATGCGAATGTCGTGGCGTCGAGAATTGTCAACAGACGACGCAGTGAAACTCTGCGCACGAGCTTTATGGGAAGCCTCAGATGCCGATTCGGCAACTGGTGGACCGGATTCAATGCGTGGAATTTATCCGGTTATTGCCTCGATCACGAAACAAGGCTGGAGTTCGGTGACAGACGAAACATCGGCAAAAATTTATAGTGAGATAGCAACCGAAGTCGGCGCACGATGAACACTCCGTATTACGTACCGCCAGAACAATTCATGAAGGATCGGGCAGACTTTGCCCGAAAAGGTATCGCACGCGGTCGAGCTTTAGTGGCCCTTCAGTATGACAACGGAATAGCGCTAGTTTCAGAGAATCCATCGTCGACACTGCACAAGATAAGTGAGATCTACGACAGAATTGCTTTTGCTGGCGTCGGCAAATATAACGAGTTTGATCAACTTCGAGTTGCGGGTGTACGCGCAGCAGACATCAAGGGCTATCAGTTTTCGCGCCAAGATGTCGACGCACGGAGTTTGACGAATCAGTACGCGCAGATTCTCAGTCAAGTTTTTAGTGAAGCACCAAAACCAATGGAAGTTGAATTGCTCGTCGCAGAAATTGGTACTGAAAAAAATGCTGATCGCTTGTTTCATGTGATGTATGACGGCACTGTTCTAGACGAACATAATTTCAGTGTGCTGGGTGGAGACTCACAGGCCGTTGCCGACCGCATCAAATCTGTTTATGTGGCTGATGCTTCGCTTAAGGTTGCTTTACAAAACGCAATTGCAGCACTTTCGGGTACTGAAACAAAACTTGAGTTTGCAGATTTAGAGATCGCCGTTCTAGAAAGAAATGGGCGTCGCCGATGCTTTAGAAGAATCGCTGACAGCGAAATCGAAGCCTTAATCGGCTGAACCGCGTGACAGTATCATGCCTGATTGACTAGGTTTTCATTATGGATCGCAGAATTTATGGCCTTGAAAACGAATACGGAGTCACCTGCACTTTGCGTGGTCAGCGTCGACTAAGCCCAGACGAAGTTGCGAGATATCTATTTCGAAAGGTTGTGAGTTGGGGTCGCAGTTCAAATGTTTTTTTAGAAAATGGTGCTCGGCTTTATTTGGATGTCGGATCACATCCTGAATATGCAACACCTGAATGTGACTCAATTTACGATTGTGTCGTTCACGATAAAGCAGGCGAGAGAATTCTTGAGCAACTCCTTGAAGGAGCAGAGCAACGTCTACGCGAAGAGGGGATACGCGGAACGATCTATCTTTTTAAAAACAACACAGACTCAGCAGGCAATAGCTACGGCTGTCATGAGAACTATTTAACGTCACGAGCTGACGATGTTGAGCGTTATCCCGAGGTGTTGATTCCGTTTTTGGTTACAAGGCAAATCTTTACCGGCGCAGGCAAAATTTTACAGACATCACGGGGCCCGATTTATACAATTGCTCAACGCGCTGAACATATTTGGGAAAGTCAAAGTTCGGCGACAACTAGAAGTCGACCGATTATCAATACTCGTGATGAGCCGCATGCTGATGCAGAAAAATATCGACGACTACATGTAATTGTTGGTGACTCAAATATGAGTGAATATACGAATTTCTTGAAATTGGGTTCAACCGCATGCATATTACGAATGATGGAGGAGAGCCCGAATATCTTGCGCGATTACACCTTGGAGAATGCGACGAGGGCAATACGTGAGATCAGTCAAGACATAACCTGCAAACGCAAGATTCGACTTGCTTCTGGTCGAGAGCTATCGGCATTAGATATTCAACGAGAACTGCTCGATAAGGCTCTTAAATTCTCTGACACGAATGGATATGCGCCACTCGAGATGAAGGCCTTAGAAATGTGGGAGCACTGTGTTTCGACCATAGAGAATGATCCGCTAAAACTTAATCGCGAAGTTGATTGGGTAATCAAATATCACTTGATTGAGGCCTTCAGAAAAAAGCATGACTTGGCGCTCGATGATGCGCGAACCCAATTGGTTGATTTGCAGTATCACGATATTTGCCGCAACCGAGGACTTTTCTACAAACTAGAAAATCACAACTTGGTTGACCGAATCTGTAACGATCAAGACATTGATAAAGCCAAAGACCAGCCGCCGGCAACCACTCGCGCGAAATTGCGAGGGGCTTTTATCAAGCGCGCTAAAGAACGCAAACGCGATTACACGGTCGATTGGGTTCATCTGAAACTTAACGATCAACAACAGCGCACGGTTTTATGTAAAGACCCTTTCAAACATAAAGACGAAAGAGTCGATAAGTTAATCGCATCGCTATAACGTTTCACTTCGCTGCAGCGTTACGATTAATGCGTGCAGTTGGACGATGAAGCAGTTGAATCTTTCGCAAATCAAACAGATATAAGTATTCAACGCCGAATCTTTACAAAACTCAGAGAGTTTCTCGAGTGGTTCAGTGTGATCGGTGTTGCCCTCACAGTTGCAATTGTGATCCGCGTATTTCTACTTCAACAGTTTTACATCTCTGGGCCGAGCATGGAAACAACCATGTTTTCTGATAATCGAGTGCTCGTAAATAAATTGGCTTATCGAATCGGTGAAATCGATCGTGGTGATGTCATTGTGTTTGATCGTGCGATACCAAACGGCAACGAAATTCAACATGACGATCTGATCAAACGCGTAATCGCACTTGGCGGTGAAACAATCTCGATTTCTAAATGTGTCGTGTTCATTGACGGGGTTGAACTTGCAGAGCCTTATTTGCCGAAAAGAGATACTGAACTGACTGTTCCAGCTGATCGTTGCAGCACAGTAGACATGGAACCGATAAAGATCGAGCCCGATGAAATATTTCTTATGGGTGACAATCGCCCCCAATCATTTGATAGTCGAATGTTTGGGCCAATCAAGAATCTGTGCGGTATGCATCCACCATACGATCGGTCCAGTCACTAAATATTGCGTCAACTCCCATGCGAAACGCATCACTCATCAACTCGATGTGCTGAATATCCCAACTGAAAGCCGCTAGTCCGAAACGATGCGTTAGAGCAACTAAACCGCCATTCCAATCGGTGTGGTGCATGTTCAGCGCGACAATACCGTGCGACGCAAGATTTGCACACCGACGTTCAGGCCCTTCTGCGATCTTTGATAAACGAATTGAATTGACTAGTTGCAGATTCGGGTATTTATCGTGCCATAGACAAAGTGACGAAAAATTCGGACTACATAACCAAACCTTTTTATAGAAATCATCGCCGCCTCGAGAAACCAATTCATGAATTTTGTCTATTGACGACTCATCGCAAACATCAATTGAATAGTTCATATCTCTTCCACATCGATCAAATAATTCTTCTAGACTCGGTATCGAACTTGCTAAATCAACGCGATTAAAATTATTAATTGGTATTCGCCTCAACCGCTTGTTCACGACTCCGTCATGATCGCAGACAATCTGACCATCCTTTGATAGCCAAACATCGGTTTCTAATCCTGTTGCACCGAGCCGCACAGCCAGTTCAAACGATTCAAGAGTGTTCTCGGCACTGTGGGCTTTTGCACCACGATGAGCAAATAAAATCGGTCGCTCAAACTTAGAGGGGAGTCGCTGTTGCACACTCAAATGATAAGCCAAGGTATCTCCTAGACTTTGAGCATGTTTAATATGACCGGCAGCGAAGTAATGTTCCTGCTGATAATTGGTCTGGTTGTGCTCGGTCCAGAAAAGTTGCCTGATGCAATTCGACGGATGGGCAAACTTTATGCCGAATTAAAGCGGATGTCATCTGGTGTTCAAACTGACTTTCGTAAAGTGATGGATGAACCGCTTAAAGAGATGATGAGTACAACCAATTCAATGAAGGCTTTATTCACCGATACTGCAAGCGAATTTCAATCTGCTGCTAAAGAGATTATTGAACCTACTTTTATACCTTATGACGACGGAAGTAACAGTGCCCAGTCTCAAGACTCAGAGCAAGCTGATCAAGATGAGCAAGACGACACAGATATTGCCGAAGGTATCGCCAATGCAGCGAGAATCGCGAAACAACGCCAAGAAGACACGAGCAAACATAGCGAAGTGAATCGTTTAGAGTACAACGCCGATGACCAAGACGTGATCGATGACCCGCAACAAGCACAAACGCCGACGACAAAGAAACTGCCAGCCAAAAAAGCAGCCCAGAAAGCAGTTACAAAAAAGACGGTTAAGAAAAAGGCAGTTAAGAAAAAGTCAGTTGCAAAAAAACCAGTGACGAAAAAGAAACCGGCCAATGGCATTTAGATCTGAAGCCAAGAGTGCCGCCGGGCAGAATTCAATGTCGCTCATCGAGCACCTTGCCGAATTGCGAATGCGCCTAATCCGCTCAATTTTGGCAGTCGCACTTGGCGCCGCTGGAGTGCTTGCGTTTTATGATCCTGTTTTAAAGTTCTTGACAAAACCGTACCGCGACCTTTGCGCCAGTCGTCCCGATTTTAAGTGTGACGGTTCATTGTTTGCGCTTGGACCTCTAGACGGCTTGTCGGCGCGAATGAAAATCGCGGGTTACGGCGGCTTGATTTTGGCGCTGCCTGTATTGCTTTGGCAACTGTGGAGATTCATCGTGCCTGCATTGAACAAGAAGGAAAAGCAGTACACAATACCTTTCATCGCTTCTGCTCTTCTTTTGTTTAGTCTTGGATGTTCGATCGCGTATTGGACACTTTCGAAAGCATTGCAATTTTTGATTTCATGGTCCGGCACAGAAGTCAACCAAGCATTTCAAATAACCAAGTACGTCAGTTTGGTTGCTTTAATGGTTTTGGCGTTCGGGGTGGGTTTCCTCTCTCCGCTACTCATTGTCTTTTTGCAACTAGTCGGTGTCTTAACTCCGCGCACCCTGATCAAACAATGGCGGTATGCGATCGTAATTATTTTCTTTATTGCCGCTGTAATCACACCAAGTGGTGACCCAATAACTCTGATGGCCCTTGGTATACCGCTTACCGTTTTATACTTTGTCGCAATTCTTGTTGGCTTCATCGTGATTCGCCGACGAGGAGTGACCTCAAATTAATAAAAGAATCTAATGTCGCGTCCGAGTCGAGAGTCAATAATCGCGAGATACGACTTTGCTTTAGACAAATTTCAGCTAGATGCAATTGATGCGTTAGACGCTGGCAGTTCGGTATTAGTAGCAGCCCCAACTGGGTCGGGCAAAACCCTAATTGCAGAATATGCCATAGACGCCGCTATTCAGCAAAGGCAGCGCGCGTTTTACACGGCACCAATCAAGGCGTTGTCGAATCAGAAATTCAATGATTTAGTTGCGCACTATGGCAAATCAGAAGTCGGATTGTTGACGGGCGACAACAGCATCAACACATCTGCACCGATTTTGGTGATGACTACCGAAGTGTTGCGCAACATGATTTACGCTCGGTCTGAGGCGCTGAATCGTCTTGCCGTGGTTGTGCTCGACGAGGTTCACTTTTTGCAAGATGCCTATCGAGGGCCCGTATGGGAAGAAGTAATTATTCATCTTGACCCAACTGTGCAACTGGTTTGCTTATCAGCCACCGTATCCAACGCCACAGAAGTTACAGAATGGTTGAGCACTGTCCGCGGCCGCACCGTAGCGATAGTTGAAGAAAAGCGACCTGTTGATTTGATCAATCATTTCGTCGTTGGGGACGCCTCGACACATCAAGTTTCGATGTTTGAGACGATCGTCAACGGACAAGC
>JAPKZT010000032.1 GCA_026393655.1 Actinomycetota bacterium
ATGAATGCATCTGCCGAAGCGAATGCTGCAAGTGGACCTGTCGCTGGCGAAACGTAACCAATTTTGATGGTGCAGTCAGCGCCACCTCCACCAGTGATACCAGTGTCTGTCGCAGGTGCAGTCGTTTCTGCAGTTGCAGTCGTGTCTGTAGTTGCGCTGTCTGACTTTGAGCACGCAGCAAGAATCGCTGCTGCGATTCCGCCACCACTCAACGCGAGAAACTTACGTCTCCCAATCGGGGCTCGAAAGCCACTTTCTTGTTCTATATTTTCATTCATTTATCTCTCCCTTTTTTGGTTTATGTTTTATTTTTATAATTAATTCGTTAAATAAATTTAATTCTCTAATTTGTCGCTAGCGGTCTGACTCCATCGAAAGCTCCTTGCAACAGCAACTCAATTGATGCTGCGTCGAAGTTTCGAGGATTGGTGCGAATCTCAGCTGCAGCCCGAGTTGCCACTTCTGCCAGATTTTCGCGATGTAAGCCAAGTTGCGCAAGTGACGATGGGACGCCGCTTCGTTTTGCAAGATCCCAAAGACTTCCCGCGACATCGTCTTGGCGACAATCTAAAGCGTGCGCTAACTGGTTCATTTCAAATGGCAAGACAGGTGCGTTGAAGGCAACAGCATGTGGCAAAACAACTGAGTGCGCATCGGCATGAACTAGCCCGAATGCCCCGCCCAAAACGTGACAAATCTTGTGATGAAAACCCGCCGACGTATCGCCTAGCGAGATGCCAGACATTGCAGCGCCATATAGCAGTTGAGCGCGTGCCTCAATATTTTTAGGGCTCGACATGACAAGCGGTAACGACAAATTTATTGCTCGAATGCCCTCAAGGGCGATTGCAGTTGTAATCGGGTTGCAACCTGTTGCGTAAAGCGATTCAACGCTGTGCGCAAGGGCATTAAATGCGGATGCGCCCGTAACGCTTATCGGTAAGTCGACAGTCAACTCGGCGTCATACAGAGAAACACGAGGCAAGACAATTGCATCACTACCTGTCTGTTTGTGTCGGTCTCCGGTTAATCCATAAATAGTTGTTTGCTCACTGCCTGCATAAGTTGTCGGTATTGCAATGATTGGAATTCGGTGTGAAAGCGCAATTGCTTTGGCCAAACCAGTTGATGACCCGCCGCCAACACATACAACCAAATCAGCGCTCGAATTAGTAACTGCACTACGTGCTGATTCTGCGAGTTCAACAGGTACGTGTTGTTTGACATCTGTCCAAGTTGAAACCAATTTATTGCCAACCAAATCTTCAATTGATTTTCGAAGTGCTATCGCACCACCATCAATAATTAAAAAAACTTTCTGCGCATTTAGTTCTGAGACTTCGGCACCTAAAGTGTTGCGAACACCTGGGCCGAAAACCATTTTGCGATTTCTTTGCACATAGGTAAACGATGTAGCGCTCATGTTGCGCTCTGTAATTCTCTTAGAGCGTTAACTTCACGAGCAGTTACCGCTTCTGTTGTAATAACATTTTCAGCAATACGAAGTTTCCATCCCGTATTTTCGACGCACTGTTCGGCTGTTACTCCAAGATGCATTTGTGTTTGTACAAGTTCGCACGTCTCTGGATCTGGCTCAAGAACCCCAAGATCAGTTATGACAATTTTGGGCCCTCCACCTCGTAGACCCAATCGCTCACGGTGACCCGGGCCATCACCAAAACCAAAAGAAGTTCTAAAGTCACACCGATCAACAAAAGCCCTTTTTGTTTGACGCATGATCACAATTACTTGGCCAGCGGTAGCGGCAATTTCTGGTGCCCCGCCGGCACCTGGCAATCGGGTCTTTGGCTTTTCATACGAGCCAATAACCGTTGAATTGATGTTTCCGAATTTGTCGAGTTGAGCACCGCCAAGAAAACCAACATCAATTCGACCAGCCTGCAACCAGTACGAAAATATTTCTGGAACGCTGACAACCGAGTCTGAAGTATCAGCAAGTTCGCCGTCTCCGATTGATAAAGGCAACCGCGTTGGCTT
The DNA here is from genome assembly GCA_026393655.1 of Actinomycetota bacterium. GTDB lineage: Bacteria > Actinomycetota > Acidimicrobiia > Acidimicrobiales > Ilumatobacteraceae > BACL27. Next base: position 1,999 of record JAPKZT010000032.1, read on the forward strand.
TGAACCAATGCATCCTGACTCATATATAAGGACAGGCTCAGGAGAATATAAACGACGCGCAAGGTTCGCAGCAGTGCTTGGCAGCCCGATACCAACGAAACAAGCAGCCTTGCCAGCGGCAGCCAAAGTGCCCAGCACTCGCGCAGCATTGATAATCATCAGATCATCAGTTGAGATTTGATTTGCGCTAGTTGATGCGCTAGTTGATGTGATAGCCATTGGCCTACACCAAAGCCGAAATGCCGGCTGACCGGCTGAAAGAATCAAAATCTGTCGTACCTAATATGTGATTCTTTACCCATTCCACGAAACTCTCGCGGTCTTTTGCGATGTCATCCCAAGATTTGTAAAACGAATTATCTCGTTCGCTATAACCAGATGC
>JAPKZT010000186.1 GCA_026393655.1 Actinomycetota bacterium
GTTGCAGTGATCCAGCTTTTGATAGGTGCCCCGCATCTCTAAACCATCCGCGTTGCTCTTTGGTCTCTGGTCGACAGGAAATATTTTGACAGATTGTGCGACTTGGATAAATAATACTTAAGTATTTTAAATTAGTTGAAACTGTTTTGATTCGACTTTCGAAAATTTCTTGTTCAACCATCGTGTCTCGATAGCTTTGTTCGGATGAAACACCAGTTAGTTTGTCAAACAACGAGAGTCCGCGCGAGTCAAATCCCAAATACGGTGTCTGCACGATAAAGATCGTTTTCTGCTCAATACTCTCTAAATAATTAGCAAGTGAGGTAAATGCTTTAAACCAATCATTGATTCGATCTGTTCGACTCTTTGCGCATTCAAGATTTTGTCGCATCGGACAGTTGTCGTCAGTGAGATAGGGAACCAGCGCATTGGACACAACAAGATAGCTTGGTTGACTTTCGTAAATAAATTCCATCATCTTCTTATTGCTTGGACAAGCGAGATCTCGGAACTTATTTTTAAGGTCCATCACCGGACACGAAGCAAATGTAAATAACGTTGCGTTTAGTTTTAGCTGTTGAGATGCTTCTACAACTCCATCGCTAAATGATTCAGCCTGCGAATCTCCAATTAGTAGAACTGATCCTTTAGATTGTGGTGCCAAGTTTGTGCAATGATCAATCAGTTGTGCAGTTAACCATGTATCCGCGCAACTAAGTTTTTGTGAAGCCAACTCTTTTCGGTTATTGGTGTAGTTATATGTGTCGTAAATTGACTTTTGGTACGGAATTGAAGCTTGTTGTAACGCTGACATAGAAAGCGGTAAGAGTATGGCAAGTGCCAACACTGATCGTGTGCTTTTAGCAATTGATGAAGTTCCTAAGCGAAACGGACTTTCAATAAATCGAAATGACCAAAATGCGACCAAAACCGAAACTATGCATGCCGCACTGAACCCAATTAATCCAGCATCTGGAAAAATTATGATCATAAAAACAAACAATGGCCAGTGCCAAAGATAAAGGCTGTACGAAATTTCACCGAACCATCTGATTGGCGCTGCTGTCAAAAGTTTTGTGGCGAAACCAGCGCCGCCAATAATAATAAATGTCGAACCGATGCACGGAAGTAAATTGTTGATGCTGTTGTACGGGTCGTTATCCGTAAAAAACACTGAGGAAAAAAGAATTATGGCAAGACCTGATGTTCCTAAGTACTTAATTTTGGGTCTTCGTACGCGAAACTTTTCTGCAACAAAATAGGCTGCTACCGCGCCCAACAGAAACTCCCAAATTCGATGAGTTGGTAAGTAGAACTCAAACTCAGACAAGGGTAGATCTCTTTTGAAAGTATCCGAAAGAATTTTGTCTTGTTGAGCTGGTTTGAAATATCTGACCGAAATTGATAACAAAACGACTAAGGTCCACATCGCTGTTAAAAAATATTTATTGAGTTTTTTGGTTAATTGATAAATCAGAAGCAATAAAAATGGAAAAATCAAATAAAATTGCTCTTCAACGCCCAATGACCACATTTGGCGAAATGGA
>JAPKZT010000102.1 GCA_026393655.1 Actinomycetota bacterium
ACTCACAAATTCTTAAATTTATTGAAGGCTACAACGATTTCTGCTGCGCTTGACTTAGTAGTTATCGCGAATTTCTTGACAAATTCATCTAACTTTTGCATATCTTGTGGAGTGTCAATGTCTAATTTAATTTCAGGAAACGCCAACTCAGCTGGTGCCTCCACCGCCTGAATTTTGTATTTGTCGACATTGTCCCAGATGTAACTTGTGACATGCTCTCGATGCGACTGCTGGGTAGTCAAATCTGCAATGTTGTTTAACAATGTTGTAGAAAGAATTTCGGCGCCAAAACCATCGGCATATCTGTTGTTAAGTTTTTGCTGATGATTGCACGAATAGTCATAGCTGCAAGATTCGTGGGCTAAGACTAAGCGGTCTATCTCTTCGGCGGCGAATGGATTATCGGCACAAACCCGAACTACTAAATCTGCTTGTGAAACTTTCGCCGATTGAACGAATCGATCTAAGACATCGTTTTGACTGCCCCGAACGACAAGCGCACTAAAATTTGATGCGGCATCGGCGAGTTGGTCGTCGTCGCTACTATCTGAAGTTGCGAGTACGACTTGATCTAGTTGCTTAGCGTCACATACACGAGTCAACACCCAACTCAACAAGTCACGTTCACCAAGTTTTGCCAACATCTTGCCCGGAAACCGCTGTGATCCCATGCGCGCCTGCACCACGGCAACAACCCGGGTCATGATTTAGTTAAGTCATCCCAAGTCAGAATGTGATCTTCTGGTAAATTTCGAACGGACTAACACCAGTACCAGGACGTTTCGCAACTAAATCACTCTCGACAATCTCGTGTCCAGATTTGAGATCACGTGTTAAGACGATGCTCCGCCTCGCATTAAGTCGTGAAATATCTTCTGTGGCGATTGGCGCTTTGTCACGTGTTGGCCCAAGCAATTCGTGAACTTTTTTAACTTTGACTTGAAATCTTGCCAAGTCAAATTCATCCATAGCGTGGTAGTGATCGTTGCCAGGCAAAGTTTTATCAAGAGTAAAATGCTTTTCAAGCACAACTGCACCTAGTAAATGTGCTGCGATCAAACTTGTCATATCTTCTGTTGGCAACGTGTGATCCGAATATCCAAGCAACAGATCTGGATATCGATTGTGTAGACCCGTGAGCATCCCCAGATGAGCATTTTGGTCTCGAGTTGGATAATTGAGAATGCAATGCATCAAACAAATTTGTTGTGCACCTGCTGCACGCAAAATCGCTAATGCCGCATCTATCTCACCAATATTCGATGCCCCAGTAGACAAAATAACTGGCTTGCCTGTTGCAGCAACTTTTTTAAGTAATGGTGGGTTCGTAATGTCAGCTGATGCAATTTTGAAATACTTCACTAATGGATCAAGCATCTCAACGGCGCCGAGATCAAAAGGCGTCGAAACAAATTCGATCTCGAATTTTTTGCAATGATCTGCAAGCTCTTTATATTCGGCTTCGCCGAACGAGTCGTATTTAGTAAACAATTCATACTGGCTAGTCGTTGGCTCTTTGCTCGTATCCCAATATGACGGCGAAAACTTCGACGCTATTAAACCCGCCTTGTAAGTTTGAAATTTTGCGGCATCAGCTCCGCCACGCTTGGCGGCTTCAATTAAAAGTTTTGCTGTCGCGAGCGAACCTTCGTGGTTTACACCGATTTCTGCGATTATGTATTGTCGGTCGTGTTCACTAACTAGGCGATTACCAAAACGCATAGAAATCGTCATTGCACGGATCTTTCGCCGTGCTTTTCGATAATTCGCTGACGGTGATGCTCCATTGCCTCAACATCATTAGTTGAGTTATTGGCATGGCGACGATATCGATATAGAGGTAGCTCAAGTCGCTGAATTTTGTACTTCTTAGTGAACCTCAACCGGAGATCAGTTTCTTCATGCAGCAAAAAAGACTCGTCGTACAGACCAATGTCAATCAGTTGCTCAGTGCGAAACATTATTCCGCAAGCGATTGGTTCGTTGAGACAGTTGTTGCGAGCAAGCACTTCTTCTTGCTCGTCAACTAATAAATAGTCACAAGCAATTGCATCCATGTATTTGTTCTCGCGCAAGAACTCATGCAATAGGTGTAGAAACTCGTTATTGACATAATCATCGGCGTCAACGCGAACTACATAAGGCGCTCGGGCTCGACGGATCGCTTTGTTCAGCGATGCAGGTAAACCAATATTGCTTTCATTTGTAATCAAAACTATTTCGTCACTAAATTCTTTTAATACGTTTGCACTGTGATCTGTGCTGCCGTCATTGATCACAACAATTTCAAACTTGTCACGGGCGAAGCTTTGTGCGAGCAACGATCGAAGGCAACGGGTGATGTATCGCTCTTGGTTATATGCAGCGATAATCACAGAAATAATTGGTTGCGACATGAATCTGCTCAGTTCAAAACTTTTGATAGTGCGGTGTGCAGTCTTGCGGGAACCGTCTCGTCCATTTTTACTACTACTGGCAAAGAAACTGCGCGTTCAAGTCGCGACCGCGATGGCTCAAAGGCTTTTGCTAGGTCGCCGCCATGCCGAGCTACTAGTTCAGACATGTGCGTCCAAGTGCCAGCGAAATGCCAGGTGACTGCCTCTGGCAAAATTTTGGTTGATAAACCTTCAGTCAACAACGAATCACGACATTTTCTTGCAGTCGCC
>JAPKZT010000023.1 GCA_026393655.1 Actinomycetota bacterium
CTCACGGGTTCGTCAGCGATCAAGACCGACGGCTGCGCAGCGAGTGCGCGGGCTATTGCTACGCGTTGGCGTTGTCCGCCTGAAAGTTCGTGTGGGTATCGAGAACTAATCGTCGCTTCAAGTTCTACTTGTTGAAGAACTTGATTGATTCGCTGTTGGTGATATTGTTGAAAGTTTAAACAGTCAAGCGGCTCACGAATTATCTCTTCAACAGTTCTTCGTGGGTCAAGTGAACTGCGAGGGTCTTGAAAAATAATTTGAACTTCGCGGCGGAAAACAGACATATCTGAATTTGAAAGTTGTTGGCCCTTAAAATTTATTGATCCGCTCGTGGGTTTGTCGAGATTCAATAAAAGTTTGGCTAATGTCGTTTTGCCAGAGCCAGATTCACCGACGACTCCGAGTCGATCGCCAGTTTCAATTTTCAGATTGAGATCAGCGACTGCATGTCGAACTGGTCGGGCACCAGATATCGCAGTGCGGTTTAATTTAAAATCGCGACAGAGGGTTTTGGCTTCAAAAAGCAGATCACTCACAATGTGCTGCTCTTTGTGAAATAGCTAAATTCTTTTTCGGTTGCTCGTGCGAGATCTACAAGTTTTTTTGAATATTCATGCTGCGGATTATTGAATAGGGCAGTGATGTTCGCGTGTTCAATTAATTCTCCATTGCGCAGTACAGCGATATCTTCGGCCATATTTGAGACAACTGGTAGATCATGCGAAATAAAAATCAGTGATGAGCCTTGTTGTTTAACAAGATCATTAATCGTCTGTAGTACTTCTTTTTGTACGGTTACATCTAGTGCGGTAGTCGGTTCATCAACAATCAATAATTTTGGGCTACAGGCGATCGCGATGGCCAGCCCGATGCGTTGGCGCTGGCCCCCAGACAGTTGATGTGGGTAGGCACGAACAATATGTTCAGGGTCGGGTAGACCGACAGCAGCGCAGAGTTCAATAGCCCGAGCAACGCACGCTTTACGTGACACTTGGTCGTGGTTTAGAAGTGGTTGAGCAATTTGTTTACCAACACGCATTAGTGGATTCAATGCAGTTAGCGGTTCTTGAAATACCATCGCAAGTTGTTTGCCGCGGTAAGCGGACATTTGTTGATCGCTCAGGTTCAATAATTCTTCGCCAGCAAGTCGCACGCTGCCAGTCACAGTCGCAGCATCTGGCAGTAATCCAATTAAAGCAAGTGCGATGATTGTTTTGCCAGATCCAGATTCGCCGATAACGCCGAGGCGCGCTCCAGCCGCTAAATCGAACGAGACGTTGTTGACTACAACTCTGTTGCCAAAACTAATCATCAGATTCTTGACTTCTAGAAAATTCATGATTTGCTTTTTCGTAAAGTCGGATCAAGTACTTCGCGAAGCCCGTCACCGAGCAAGTTGAAGCCCAACACAGTAATGATGATTGCTAGACCTGGCCACAATGCCACGACCGGATCAATCAGTAAATACTGCTGAGATGAGGCAAGCATGCGGCCCCATGAAGGTGCAGGCGGTGTAGTTCCTAATCCTAAATAAGAAAGAGTTGACTCCGCAAGAATTGCAATTGCTGCTGCACCTGATGCTTGTATAAATAGTGACGAACGAATGTTGGGCAAAATATGTTGTTGCACGATTCTAAGCTTGTTGCTATTGCAGGCATTCGCGGCGAGTACAAAATCAGAATTGAGTACTACGGCAACTTCACGCCGAGTTACTTGTGCAACTGCCGCCGATGTTGCGATAGATATTGCAATAACTGCCGTAAACGTTGATGGTCCATGAATTGCAGCAAGCACAATCGCAAAAAGCAC
>JAPKZT010000314.1 GCA_026393655.1 Actinomycetota bacterium
GCTTGCCCTCGAGGATGAGGGTTACGAAATTATTGAGTCTGCCGATGGTTTGAAGGGTCTCTCGGCATTTGAAACAACTTCGGTTGATTTGGTGTTACTTGACTTACGGCTACCAGATCTTTCGGGTTTTGAAGTTTGTCGCTTATTGCGTGCAAAAAGTCTGGTTCCGATAATCATTGTTACTGCTCAAACAGATACTCATGATTTGGTCGCTGGGCTAGAAGCTGGAGCTGACGATTATGTGACGAAGCCTGTTGTCGCTAAAGAACTAGCCGCGCGTATTCGGGCAGCACTGCGTCGTACGAATTTGCTTTCTACGGCAGGTTCAACCATAGAACGATTTATTGTTGGCGATATTGAATTTAGACCGCACCAAGGAATAGTTCTAAAAAATGGCTTTGAACTACCACTAACGAAAACCGAATATCGATTGTTGCAAGTGTTTTTCGAAAATCAGAATAATGTTTTATCTCGTGATCAATTACTCGAAATAGTTTGGGGCTACGAATATCTCGTAGATAGTCGAATAGTTGATGCTCATATACGTCGTCTGCGTGTCAAGATTGAAAACTCGCCAGATGATCCTAAAATTATTGTGACAGTACGTGGAACTGGCTACAGATTGCTTACTGCATAACTCAAAAACTCTTTGGCGCGTGCGTTGTTTTTTGTGAATTCCATTGGGGGCAACATTGCAATAATTGATTTGCCGTAACCCTTGGTCACGAGTCTCGGGTCTAATACCGCGACAACGCCCATGTCTGTTTGAGTTCGAATCAGTCGCCCAGACGCTTGAGCAAGTTTCGTAGCAACAATCGGAATATCAATAGCGGTAAACGCCGATTTGCCATGTACTTCGCGCCGAGCACTCATCAGCGGATCAGTTGGAACAGGAAATGGTAGTCGGTCAATTATTACGAGACTCAGAGTTGATCCAGGCACATCAACACCCTGAAAGAAGCTTTGCGTCGCAAACAAGCATGTCGATTCGCTTTCTGCAAATTTTCGCAGAAGTTCCATTTTCGGCAAGTCATCCTGCTTCAGTATTTCAAAATCAAGTCGGTCACACAGGTCGGTGTATGCCGCGTTTAATCTGGCATAACTCGTGAACAACGCGAGCGTTCGCCCGCCAGCCGCAATTATCAACTGTTCGATTTCAGCATGAACTGCTTTGTCTCGGTTTCCTTGCGCTGGGTCAGGAAGATGCGCCGCACAGTAGAGCAAAGCATTTCGCTCATAATCAAACGGACTAGCAACATTATGCACGTCAAATTTTTCGGTTGGAAGGCCGATTCTTGCTGGCAAGTTTGTCGGGATTGTTGCACTCGTCAATATCGCAGTTCGCTGTGACCAAACCGATTCGTAAAGTGCTGGACCAACATCAAGTGGTCGCATTTCGAGTGAGCATCTATCGGGAGTGCCAGACACATATGCGACGTATCCCGCGCGGTCTTGGAGTGCAAGATCTAGATCTCCAATTAGACGTGTGCAGAGTGACTGGGCACGAAGTTTGCGTTGTTTCGCCGAATCATCACTTGTTGCAATTGTTCGTAGCGACTCAAGTGCTTCATTAACACGACCTCGTAATTCATTGAGTATTTCTCTTGACTCGCCCTCAAGTGGCAGCGCGACTCGTTGGTTAATTAGTGGTGCAAGACGATCGCGCAGTCGGCTTGCACTTTTCGCGAAATTCCCTGAGATTACGTCTTCGCGAATAATCGCCCGCACTGATGAAGCGACACTAGTAATGCGACTCGGGCTAATTTCTAGGCCAGACGACTCACTAACGACATCTTCAAGTTCGTGTGCTTCGTCGAAGATCACTACATCATGTTCACCAATGATCGTTCCTTCGGCGTTGATGTCAAGTGCGTAAAGCCAACCATTTACAACAACAATGTCGGATGTTTGGGCGCGAGCTCGCGCGCGCTCTGCAAAACATGAATCTCCCTGTGGGCAACGTGAAGCACCGGGACATTCTTCGCTCGACACACTGACCATTGACCATGCTTGTCGTAGGGGTTGCCAGTCAAGCTCACCCTCGTCGCCACTACTTGTACTAAGAGACCATTCAACAAGCTTTTTTACTTCTGCTTTGCTCTTAGGTGAGACATCATTGAGTTCTAATCTTGATTGCGCGCGATCGGCTAACTCAGCAATTCTTTGTTTACATAAATAATTGCTTCGACCTTTTAGAACTGTCCAAGTAAGTGGATGATCAAGAGTTTCATTGAGCGCGCTAGCCAGCAGTGGTAAATCGTTTTGCGAAAGTTGATCCTGCAAGGCTTTGGTAACCGTTGAGACGACCACTCTGCGGCCTGACTTTACTGCTGGCACTAAATAGCCGAGTGTTTTGCCAGTACCAGTGCCAGCTTGAACTATTAGATGGCGGTTGTTGCGAAGTGCTCGGCCTACAAGAACGGCCATCTCGTCTTGACCTTGTCGCTCTTCTGAATTCTTAATCGTGTGAGTTACTTGATGTAGAGCGTCAAGTATCTCTTGGTCTGCGGGGTTAATTGGCATGCGTTTGTGATCAGTTATTTATTAACGCAAGTGCGGCATCAAGTTCAACAGCATCGAAATCGGGCCACGGACGGTCAGTAAAATAGATTTTCGCATTAGATATTTGCCAAAGAAGAAAATTAGAAATCCGCGATTCTCCCGAAGTGCGAACCAATACATCAACGGGTGGTAGCGATGTGTCGTACAGATACTTCGAAAGATTCTCGGCATTGAGACTCTGTCCACTTTTCACTAAGTTCTGTGCTGCCCGCGTTAACTCAGCTCTAGAGCCGTAATCAAAAGCAACTGTTAGCACCATTCCCGTATTATCTGCAGTGTCTTGAATTGCTTTTCGAATCGCACGCTGGACATAAACCGGTGTTTGAGAACCGACCTCGTCAAACGGTCGTCCAATCCAGTTAACACGTATGTTGTTTTCGTTGAGCTCACTGATCCGTCCGAAGAGTTTTTTGTGGAGACCAAGAATGTGTTTGACTTCTGCTCGAGGGCGAACCCAATTTTCAGTTGAAAAACCGAAAACCGTCAAATAGTCAATTTCTCTTTTAGACGCCGCTCTTACGACATCAGATAAAGTTTCTTCGCCCGCAGTGTGTCCGGCAGTTCGAGGCAGACCTCGTTTGCGTGCCCAACGACCGTTTCCGTCCATAATGCATGCGACATGAACTGGCTTGCTAGTCACGTTAAGAACGCTACTAAATGAAGATTAAGCATCAGGTGCTTTATGAGCGAGAGAATAGGTGAGAGAATAGAACAATGCCCAACACGAAACGTAGTCAATCGGGGGACTTGTCGCATGTCCTTGTGTGTGCGGGCACTTTGGCTGAATGGCTGGTGACAACACCCGAGCAATGGAAAACTCAAGTTGATGCCTTAGTGCGTGCAGTTAGTGGTGAAAACGTTAGATATCTGACAATTTGCCCTTATGGGGGTGACAACAATGCGAGCGATAAAGCAAAGATCAGCAGCACTATTGTTTCTTCGCAAGGTGGTCAGGTCACTGGTGATCGTATTTCGATAATCGCATCTGACGGATTACTCGTTGTGATTGACACCTGCCCAGATGGCCAACAGCGATTTGTAAATGCAGTAGCCCAACTCAGCAGCAATCAAGTCATTGATGAAGCAAAACTTTCGGCAACAATTATTGCACCGGCATCCGGTGAGCCAGATTTAACTTTGATTCTTGGTTCGCCAACGAAGATTCCGAAGTCTTTAGTTTGGGAGCTTGCCTACAGTGAAATTGTATTTTTAGATGTGCCCTGGCTACGTTGCGATGTTGAACACATACAGATGGCAATCAACGATTTTCAAAGACGCGACCGCAGGTTCGGTGGTATTGATTCGTGAGTCTTTATCGCGATAAAGCTGTTGTATTAAGAACATACGACTTGCGTGAGGCGGATCGAATAATTGTGATGATGACCGAGAATTACGGCAAGGTTCGTGCTGTCGCAAAAGGCGTTCGCAAGACTACATCTAAGTTTGGCGCACGACTTGAGCCACTAAGTCATATTGATGTTTTACTTTCGACGACAGGTAGAGATCTCGACATTGTTAGTCAAGTTGAATTAGTAAGTTCGGCACGCGGGTTGTACACCGATTTAGATCGTTTAACCAGGGGCTTGGCGATGCTTGAGGCCGTTGATCAGCTCGGAATGGATAGAGAGCCGACAGCGCATTTATATAAAATGCTGGCGGGTGCGCTGACTTGGCTTAATGAAAATGATTCTTCGTTAGTGTTGGCGGCTTTTTATTTCAAATTATTAGTCGTCGAGGGTGTTGGTGCGCAAGTAGATAATTGCGTTGGTTGTGGCGTAGACGGCCAGCACTTAGTTGCATTCGACATGTTTAAGGGTGGGGGACAATGTCGTGATTGTCGCACAGGAACGAATTTGTCATTAGAGGCCTTCAAGATTATTCAGGACATTGTTGGCGGACAATTAAATCGGGTCTTGGCGCTACCTGAGAATTTCCCCACACGAGAAGTATCAGAACTTGCAACACATTGCATGGAGCACCACCTTGAGAGAAAGTTGCGTTCAGTTTCAGTTTTTGAACATCCTGAACGCTAAACATGGCGTTAATTTAGGCGTTGATGTAATAGCCTTAACGCGTGCCAGCGAAAGATCTCGACCAAATAGTCAGCCTTTGTAAGCGTCGCGGATTCGTTTATCCGAGCGGTGAAATCTATGGCGGATTTAGATCTTCGTATGATTACGGCCCGCTTGGCTCATTAATGTTGCGAAATGTTAAAGACGCGTGGATCAGATCTAATGTGCAACAACGCGACGATGTAGTTCTGATTGACGCGGCAATTCTTGGCGCACCACAAGTATTTGAGGCCAGTGGTCACCTAAGTAATTTCAGTGATCCATTAGTTGATTGCACAGTTTGCAAACGGCGATTTCGTGAAGATCAATTAGAAGATCGCGAATGCCCTGAATCAAAAAAAGCATGTGTCTTTACGCCAGCCCGTGCTTTCAATCTGATGTTTCAAACCCAAGCTGGGCCCGTCGAAGGTGAAGGCGCGACAGTTTATTTGCGCCCTGAAACTGCTCAGGGAATGTTCGTCAATTTCGCAAATGTGTTGCAAACTAGTCGTAAAAAACCTCCATTTGGTATAGCCCAAGTTGGTAAAAGTTTTCGTAATGAGATTACGCCTGGTAATTTTATTTTTCGCACACGTGAATTCGAACAAATGGAACTTGAGTTTTTTGTGCCGCCAAGCGAGAGCACCAAGTGGTATGAGTATTGGTGCCAGACCCGCATGCAGTGGTACATCGACTACGGAATCCCAGCCGAAATGTTGCGAATTCGTGAGCACGCTAAAGATGAGTTGTCGCATTATTCGGCTGGTACGAGTGATATTGAATTTAAGTTTCCTTGGGGTTGGGGTGAACTTGAAGGCATTGCACAACGAACTGACTACGACTTAAAACAGCACGCCGAACACTCGCGACAAAAACTTGAATATTTCGATCAGGCGACAAACGATAGGTATGTACCGTTTGTCGTAGAACCAGCAGCAGGTGTTAACCGCACGATGGCTGCGTTTTTACTGGCGGCTTACGACGAAGATGTGGTGAACGACGAACCAAGAACAGTGCTGCGCTTGCACCCAAGAATGGCGCCATATCAAATTGCTGTGTTGCCGTTGTCAAAGAAAGACACGCTGATGCCTCTTGCTAAAGAGATCCACATGTTGTTGGGCTCTCGATATATGTGCGACTTTGACGAAACTCAAGCAATCGGTCGTCGATATCGCCGCCAAGACGAGATCGGTACTCCTTACTGTGTGACGGTCGATTTCGATTCGCTCGAAGATAAATCAGTAACGATTCGCGAGCGAGACAGCACAAATCAACATCGAGTTGAGATTGATTCGTTGCTTGGTGAATTTCAGACGATTCTTGGTTTCTAATTAGAATAATTCAATTAACAAAGGAGAGAAAATGTCACAGATTGCAGTAATAGTAAAATTGAAAGTCAAAGAAGGTCAGTTAGATGCGTTTTCCAAAATTGCTCTAGAAGGTGTCGAAAATACAAAATCAGAACCCGGAACTACTTTTTATGCGATCCACAACGACTCCGTTGAAGCAAATGTGGTTTGGTTCTACGAACTTTATGCCGATAAAGCCGGTGCCGATGCGCATAACAGTACCGATGCTTTTAGAAAATGGTTTAAGAGTCTCGCGCCGTTTGTCGATGGTGCGCCAGAAATGTCATTTCTAACGCCGATTGGTGGCAAGGGGATCTAATTCTTGTATCTAGACAAGATTCTCGCCAAGCATCGCGAATTTGCTGATGCAGATAATCGCGATCTAGAAGCATTAATAAATAAATCGACGAGTACTCCTGCGCCGCGCGGGTTTGCTGCTCGGTTGCGTAAAGATTCAGTTGATAATCTCGCAGTAATCGCAGAAATTAAACGTCGCTCGCCTTCGCGTGGTCTGCTTAACAGCGATTTGGATCCTGCTTCAATTGCTCAAAATTATGAACAAGGCGGTGCTAGTTGTCTGTCAGTTCTGACCGATGAAGAATTTTTCAGTGGTTCGGTCAGCGACTTGCAGCGAGCGCGCTCGTCGGTGAGTCTTCCGGTATTGCGCAAAGATTTCACAGTATCAAGGCATGATATTTGTGACGCTCGAATTATGGGAGCCGACTGTGTATTGCTAATCGCGGCAGCGCTTTCGAAATCAGAACTCGCCGATTTTTTTAAATTTTCGATTGAATTGGGTTTGGATGCTTTAATCGAAGTACATGATGAAACTGAGCTCACATTGGCTATTGAATGTGGCGCGTCATTGATCGGTGTTAACCAACGTGACTTGCATACGTTTGAGGTTGACCACCAACGTGCAGTTCGGATGGCCGCGATGATGCCTGCAAATGTTCTTCGAGTTGCTGAATCTGGTGTCAAAACCCGCGACGATGCGCGCAGTCTGCGTGATGCCGGGTACGACGCCATCTTGGTTGGTGAGTCGCTAGTTACTTCAAATAACATTCCAAATAGTGTCCGCGAATTGCGCGTCTAGATGTTTATTAAAGTTTGCGGAATCACCAACACCCAGGACGCTCTAGATGCAGTCGCATGTGGCGCTGACGCTTTGGGCTTTCTATTCGCAGAATCGCCGCGAAAAATTTCTGTAAATGCAGTGCGAGAAATTGTTGAGCAATTGCCGGCAAATATTTTGACAGTTGGTGTTTTTCGCGATCAAGATTCTCGATATGTGATCGACACCGTGGGTGAAGCTGGTTTGATGGGTGCTCAACTTCATGGTCAAGAATCAAGCGCCCAAGTTGCCGAGGTCATGGCAGAAGTTGATTGGGTAGTCAAATCTGTAGTAGCAGGATCGGCAGAAGCGTCTAGTGCTAACAACTACGGCACCGAAATGATTTTGGTTGATTCGGCACACCCTGGCACTGGTACGGCTTATGACTTATCTTTACTAAAGCAACTTCCTAAGACAATCAACATTATTTTGTCGGGTGGACTAACTGTTAGCAATGTCGCAGAATCAATCAGAACGGTGTCGCCTTGGGGTGTTGATGTTAGTTCTGGTGTTGAGACTTCGCCTGGAATAAAAGACATAACGAAAATGCGAGATTTCATCACGAATGCACAAGCAATTAGTTAATGCACGGCAATTGCGCTCGTCGAACAGTTAAGTTGTGAGACTATGACAAGCAAATCTGTGCCACGAGAATTACTCACTCCAGGTGCTGACGGCAGGTTCGGTGATTTTGGTGGAAGATACGTACCGGAAACTCTCGTGCCTGCATGCCAAGAGTTAGAGAGAGCCTTTGATGCTGCATGGAAAGACACTGTTTTTAGAACCGAACTAGATGATTTATTGCGTGAGTATGCCGGACGTCCTTCGATTTTGACCGAGTGTCACAATCTTGGCGCACAACTTGGTATTCGTTTGGTATTAAAACGCGAAGATCTAAATCACACCGGCTCGCACAAAATAAATAGCGTGCTCGGTCAAGCATTACTCGCAAAGCGAATGGGTAAAAAGCGCATTATTGCCGAGACCGGCGCTGGTCAGCATGGAGTTGCATCGGCGACCGCTGCAGCACTACTTGGTCTTGAGTGCAAGGTTTACATGGGTGCCGTCGATGTCGAAAGACAGTCATTGAATGTTTTTCGTATGAAACTTCTAGGCGCTCAAGTTGAGGCTGTCAATTCAGGTAGTCGCACACTCAAAGATGCAGTCAACGAAGCAATGCGCGATTGGGTTGCAACTGTTGAGTCAAGTTATTACGCAATCGGCTCAGTGATGGGACCACATCCTTATCCGTTTATGGTTCGTCAGTTTCAAAGTGTGATCGGCAAAGAAGCACGCCAACAATTTCATGCGATGTTCGACGGTCAAGATCCAAATATTGTTGTGGCCTGTGTCGGCGGTGGCTCAAACGCAATGGGTATCTTCTCAGGGTTTATTGATGCAGACACGCGCTTAATCGGTGTCGAGCCTGCTGGTGGCGCGGCTGTTGGTCGCGGCGTACCGGGCGTGGTGCATGGAATGAAAAGTTATTTGATGCAAGATGAACATGGTCAAGTGCAAGAGGCACACTCAATCAGCGCTGGGCTTGATTATCCAGGTGTCGGCCCTGAACATTCGTATTTGGCTTCTGTCGGTCGCGCCGAATATCCGAGTGTTACCGACGATGAAGTGATCGCAGGTTTTCAATTGCTGGCCCGAAGCGAGGGGATTATTCCAGCACTTGAATGTGCTCATGCTGTTGCGTGGATCACAAAAGAATCACCAAAGATTCAAGGACAAACAGTTCTCATGAATCTGTCAGGTCGGGGTGACAAAGATGTTGCGCAGATGATGTCAATATTGGGCGAATCCCTTGGCTGATGAATACTGAACGTTCTGGTTTTGGTGTACTTGAGACGCGACTACGAGATGCGCGTTTATCCTCGCGAAAGATTCTCGTTCCATATATAACTGGCGGACTTACAGGTTGGATCGACGCGATACGCGCTGCGGCTGCCAACGGCGCAGACGCGGTCGAAATCGGGATTCCGTTTTCTGACCCAGTTATGGACGGTCCGGTAATTCAACAAGCTTCAGAAAAAGCTTTGCGTGACGGTGCAACACCAACCTCGATTTTTAACGAACTACGAAATGTTGATGTACAGATTCCGCTGATTGTGATGTGCTACTACAACACCGTATTTCGTGCGGGTCACGAGCGGTTCGCGAACGCATTATGTGATGCTGGTGTAGTTGCGGCGATTGTGCCAGACCTGCCGCTCGAAGAATCAAGCGAGTGGTGCGATGCGGCTGATAAAGCCACGATTGAAACTATTATGCTCGCGGCCCCGACTGCGCCTGACGAGCGATTGCCTCGGGTCGTCGCGCGTGCTCGTGGATTTGTTTATGCCGTGGGTTTATTGGGCGTTACTGGTGAGCGTGCCGAATTGGCAACAACCGCAATTTCAATGGCGACACGGTTGAAAAAAATTACTGATGTGCCAGTTTTGGTTGGTGTTGGAGTATCAAATGCGCAACAAGCGCAGCAAGCATGTGTCGTCGCTGACGGCGTGATTCAAGGTGCGTCTGTAGTTCGACGGTTACTAGATGATGGGCCCGACGCTGTGGGCAGTTATGTCGCAGAGGTTCGATTCGCGCTTGACAGCCAGAGTATTGCGACACGCTAAATTAATGACATGTTGAAAGTTGGAGACAAAGCGCCTGCGTTTTCGCTACTTGACCAGCACGAAAAAAAAGTGTCACTTAAAGATTTTGCGAAACAAAAAGTTTTGGTTTATTTTTACCCAAAGGCAGACACGCCTGGGTGCACTGAGCAGTCGTGTTTATTGCGAGATATTCGTAAGACCATTGGCAAAACAGTAATAGTCGGTATCAGTCCTGATGACTCAAGTAAACAACTTAAGTTCGATAAGAAATTTGATCTTGGTTTCACACTGCTTGCCGATATAGAACACGTCGTTGCCAAGTCGTTCAAAGTCTGGCAAAAAAAATCAATGTACGGTCGCGAATATATGGGCATTGTCCGTTCAGCTTTTTTGATTGACGAAAAAGGCAAAATTGAGCAAGCATGGTACAAAATCTCACCGAAAGATACGCCCAAAAATCTCCTAAAGGCACTCGAGAAGTGAGCCAGTTTCCAGATCCATCTTCAGTTATTCCGCATCGAGCGCCGTTTCTTTTTGTAGACCAAGTGACCGCGCTAGACCCTGGTCAGAGTGCATCCGGTATTTGGCGATTAACTGGCGATGAGAATTTTTTTGTTGGGCACTTTCCGGGGCGAGCAACGTTGCCAGGAGTATTGATGTGTGAGGCGATCGCCCAAGTGGGGGCAATTGCGATTCTCAGCGATGCAAAGTTCGCCAATAAGTTGCCGCTGTTTGGTGGCATTGATTCAGCCCGATTTCGTCGACAGGTGGTTCCTGGTGACACACTTGAAATGACAGTCACGCTTACACGAATGTCGGCGAGAGCCGGAAAAGGTTCGGGTGTCGCAACGGTTAACGGTGAAATCGCTTGTCAATGCGAATTGTTTTTCGTCATCGTTGACGCCTAAGAATTTATTCTTGATATGGCGAAATAATTATTGAGCCGTTGTGGCCACCGAAACCAAAATTGTTTGAAATTGTTGGGCCAGGCTTCCACGCGCGAGCCTCGGCAATGACGACATCAACTGACATTTCAGAATCAACGACGGTTGTATTAGCAGTTGGTGGAATCAAATTATGTTCGAAAGAAAGCAGTACTGCGGCCGCTTCAAGTGCTCCAGCGGCACCAAGTGGATGCCCAGTTACGCCCTTGATCGATGTCATCGGTGGAGGAGTATTCCCGAAAATCTTTGCCACTGCTTGTGCTTCGGCGGCATCATTTAAAGGCGTCGAGGTGCCGTGCGCATTGATTTGTTTGATGTCGTTTGGTGATAGTCCAGCATCGGTGAGCGCCAGTTGCATGCATGCTGCAGCACCAACGCCACCCGGTGACGGCGCAGTGATGTGATGGGCATCGGCATTGCTACCTGCACCAACTATTTCTCCAAGAATCTTTACTCCACGTTTGATTGCTAAATCAAGTCGCTCTAACACAAACACTGCAGCACCTTCACCAAAAATAAAACCATCTCGTGTTGCGTCGAATGGTTTACTGACCATGGTTGTTGATAACGCAGTCATGTTTTCGAAACCGGCAACCGCAGTGATCGTCGCAGCAGATTCTGAACCGCCTGAAATTACTGCATCGCACATGCCCCACGAAATTTGTCGCGCCGCGTAACCAAGTGCGTGGGTGGCAGCGGCACACGCCGTACAAATAGTTTCAGCAGGACCTTGAAAGCCGTGACGCATCGAGATTGCTGCACCGGCCGCATTCGACATCATCATTGGCACCAAGAATGGCGAAACTCGTTCTTTGCCCTTTGCAACTCGAACTTCAACTTGACCTTCTAGAGTGCGCAAGCCGCCAATACCGGTACCGAAGATCGTGCCGATTCGTGCGCGATCATAAGGCAGCGCGCCTGATTGCTCTAGTGCTTCTTGTGCTGCCGCGAGAGCGTATTGCTCGCATCTATCGGCACGGCGCATTTCTTTTGGGCCAGCAAAGTACGGTGTCGCATCCCAATTTTCGATTTCAACAGTATGCGAGCCACTCAAACCAGGGCCAAGAAGACCATTCCAAAAATTCTGTTTACCGATACCGCACGGTGCTACAACGCCATAACCCGTGATTGCTACTCGGTGGCCTGCTCCTTGCATATATTAACGCTTTAGAAAATCAGGAGACTTTCGAAGTAACGAGATTAAATGCTTTGCCGACAGTGTCGACACCTTCAAGATCGCTCTCCGGTACTGATATACCGAATTCTTCTTCGAGTGCCATCACAAACTCGACGAGGTCAAGGCTGTCTGAGCCGAGATCTTCTTTAAATTTTGCTTCAAGCGTCACTTTGCCAGCATCAACTGCCAAAACATCAATTGCACATTTTTTAAATCGATCAAATAGTTGTTGGTCCATGCGATAAGTCTAGTGCCCCATGCCTAATCCGCCATCGACTGGTATTACTGCACCCGTGATGTAAGCAGCATCTTGGGATGCGAGAAATGCAACAACGCCAGCAATTTCTTGGGGGGTCGCTGTACGGCCAAGTGGAACTGCATCGATCATTTTCGCACGCTGTTCGTCAGTTAGCGCAGCCGTCATATCTGTTTCAACAGGACCAGGTGCGACGACATTCACAGTTATTGAACGCGACCCAAGTTCTCGCGCTAGCGAGCGGGCGAGACCAACTAAGCCTGATTTAGAAGCGGCATAGTTTGCCTGTCCTGCTGAACCAAGTAGACCGACGACTGACGACATCAAGATAATTCGACCAGATCTTGCCCTCAACATTCCTTGAGTAGCGCGCTTACAAACGCGATACGCGCCAGTTAAATTTGCATCAATTACCGAAGAGAAATCGCTCTCGCTCATTCGAAGCAGGAGCAAATCTTTTGTGACGCCCGCATTTGACACAAGAACTTGAACAGCACCAAATTTTTCTTCAACAGCAGAAAACGCGGCATCAACTTCGACCTGCGAAGTTACATCACATTTGACCGAAAAAAAATCATTTGTAGGTTTGGTGCTGTTGTAAGTAATTGCGACTTTGTCGCCAAGGCTCGCAAAATGTTGCGCACATGCGAGTCCGATACCTTTTGAACCACCGGTGATTAGTACAACTCGACTCATGGTTGCTTCCATTTTATAACTGCACTGGCAGCAGTCATCCCGGCACCAAAACCAACGAGCAATATATTGTCGCCCGTTTTAAGACGATTCGTATCAGCAGCCTCAAATAATGCAAGTGGGATCGAAGCCGAAGATGTATTGCCAGTCTCGTTGCCGACCCACGAGACTTTGCTCATCGGAATGTTTAGTCGTTTGCACGCTGCCTCAATGATGCGAATGTTGGCTTGGTGAGGCGCGACAAGTGTGATGTCGTTTGTTGTCAAACCTGCGGCCGCTATAGATTTTTCTGCTGAGTCAACCATGATTCGCACAGCACGGCGAAATACTTCTTTGCCTTCCATTTGCAATGTGCCACCGATCTCGGCGTAAAGAAGATCTTCGAGCGAGCCATCAGCATCTATATCCCAGCCCAACAATTGACCCGGGCCTTCAACAGATTCAAGAACTGCTGCTCCTGATCCATCAGCGAAAAGAATTGCAGTGTTTCGATCTGTCCAATCAGTGATTCGTGAAAGAGTGTCGGTGCCAATCACTAAAACTCTTTTCAGCCCGATTGCCAGAAGTCCGTGACCTGCGACAAGTGCGTAAACGAAACCAGAACAGGCTGCATTCACATCAAACGCGCCGCATCTCAGCCCTAGTCCGTGTTGTACCGCGGCACTTGTTGCGGGCACCGATCGGTCTGGGGTAGTGGTTGAAAGAATTAACGCGTCAATTGTTAACGGGTCGACTCCTGACATTTCAATTGCTTTGCGCCCAGATTCGATTGAGAGGCTCGCTGTCGAGCCGCCAATATGTCGACGTTCAATACCGGTGCGTTCGATAATCCATTCATCAGATGTATCGAGGGTTTTGGCAAGGTCTGCGTTCGTTACGACCTTTTCTGGTAGCGCTCGACCCCAACCTGTGATTTCACCATTGACGGCAGAGTTTGGAATTTTCGGCATTAACGAATCTTAAATAGTCCGTAGCCAAGCGATTGGCTGATGCGCAGTAACTCTTTCGCCTTCAACGCTAATGAAATTTTGCAACACGCCGTCAAATAGTGATCGAACCTCGTGATCTCCTACCATCCCCAACACATCCCCAACGCTAATCCGCGTTCCATCGGCGAGAGTATTCTTCGGGGTGAATACTCCGGCACTCGGGCTCACGACTAGTCGCTCAACAGCGAAAAGATGTTCACCTTCATGCAACGTTGGATTGGGCTTTGCAGATTCACCAATCCATTCGATTAATTTGTCGAGTTCATCAGGGGTCGAAATACTAAGTGTGCGTGCGGTTGTAATCGTTCGCTTCGCCATACCCGTTAGTACACCACCAGGTCCGAGTTCAATAAAATCACTAATGCCATTTTCTGACATCGTCAACAGACATTGCCTCCAACGAACTGGGCTTGACAACTGTGCCGACAAAAGTGTTGACCACTCTTCGCCGAGATTGTGTGCCTTGGCATCGACATTTGAAACAATCGGCACATCACTATCGCGAGGCTTTGCGGCTGCAATTGCTTCGCGCAACCGATCGCGTGCGCCACTCATGAATGGTGTGTGAAACGCTCCGGATACGGGCAACGACATTATCCGTTTTGCGCCCATTTGCTTGGCGTGATCACTAGCGAGTTCGACACCTTCAGCAGAACCAGCGATCACAACTTGACCTGGCGCATTGAAATTGGCAATCCAAACATCGCTATCAGCACGACGACATGCAGTTTCGACATCTTCGTCTTCGAGACCGAGTACAGCAGCCATCACTCCTGGCGATGCTTGGCCGACTTCATGCATTGCTGCGGCGCGTTCAATCACGAGTCGAACCCCATCATCAAAGCCGAGGGCACCGTTGGCCGTTAAAGCGGTGTATTCGCCGAGCGAATGCCCAGCGCAAAGACTCGGCTCAAAGCCGAGACGCTCAACAGCGTCAAGCACCATCAGACTGGATACAAATGTTGTGAGTTGCGCGTTGCGGGTGTCTTTTAAAGTTTCAGCATCGGCACTGAGCAACAGTGCACCAACATCGCGGCCTGCGATTTCTGACGCTTCATCAACGAGTTCCCAACTTTCATGACCAACCCAAGGTTGCCCCATGCCAGGCCGCTGAGACCCTTGACCGGGAAAGGTGAATGCAAGCATCGTCTTTTAAAAACCCTTCATTGTTTATACATCGTAGAAGCAAATCAGGTCGTTGCTGTGAACCTCATGCGTGCTGTCTATCTCAAATCATCTGTACGATATACGCGCAAGCCCGGGTGGCGGAATGGCAGACGCGACGGACTCAAAATCCGTTATCTGAAAGGGTGTGTGGGTTCGACTCCCATCTCGGGCACTTTGCGGCAATTCTCTCTCAATACACTCATATATATGACTGCGCATAATTTCACCGATCGTTTCGTTGAAAGACGACTACGACGAGGAACGCAGACTATTCGCGAGTTGCAAGACGAATTGCGGATAACAAATGACCAACTTGAATTTATCTCTGATGACGCGCGCGATAAAGAAGTTCGGGCGATGGTTAGTGAAACCCCAAATGCTGCACTTGAGCATCATGAAGCACAGCGGCATCTCGAAGTAATACAACGTCATCACGACCACTTAGTAAAATCAATTTCCGATCATCAGATGCATCAAGATCAGTTGCTTGACAAACTTGTTAATTGAGATGTGAATAGTTGAATGACGACTCGAATAGTAATCGCCGAAGACGAGGCAATAATCCGTCTTGATCAAGGATATGAAGTTGTTGGAGATTGCGGTCGCGGTGACGAAGCAGTCGCACTGGTCAAAGAAATGATTCCGGACGTCGTGATCTTGGATATAAAAATGCCTGTTATGACAGGGCTTGAAGCCGCGAAGCTAATCACGGAAACGAAAATCTGTCCAGTTGTGATGCTCACAGCCTTCAGCCAACGAGAGATCATTGAGCAGGCTCGCGATGCGGGCGCTCTCGCGTATCTTGTCAAGCCGTTTCAAAAGTCAGATCTCGTTCCGGCGATTGAGTTGGCGATTGCGCGTTTCGCCGAGATGCAGGCTCTATCAGGCGAGGTGGCTGCACTTGGTGCGCAACTTGAGATAAGAAAACTTGTTGACCGTGCTAAAGGTATTTTGCTAGATAAATATGCGATGAATGAAAGTGATGCGTTTACATACATTCAGAAATTGGCTATGACGGAACGAGTCAAAATGGGCGAGATTTCACAGCGAATCATCAGTGGAGAGATACATCCATAAATTTTCGAATTCGCGTGACATCGATCTAAACCAACCTTGAATCACGACTAGTTTCTAGATATGAAATTAATGGCTCTCGACGGCAACTCGTTGGCGTATCGTGCGTTTTTCGCATTGCCTACGGACATGGTTACGGCAAGTGGTCAAGTAACCAATTCTGTATACGGATTTACGTCGATGTTGTTGACACTGTTACGCGATCACAAACCAGATGGAATAATTGTCGTTTTTGATCGAAAAGAAAAAACATTTAGGCACGAGGCTGCTCCCGAATACAAGGCGCAACGCGAAGCACAGCCGGATATTTTGTATCAACAGCTCGATTTGATACGCGAATTATTGAACGCTATGGGCATAGTTGCAATTGACGCAGCTGGCTTTGAAGGCGATGACTTGATAGCGACGATTGCCGAAAAAGCCGAGCAGTCGGGAGATGATTTAATAATCGTCACTGGTGACCGCGATAATTATCAATTAGTTAGCGACCCGCATATCAGAGTTTTATACAACAAGCGCGGCGTCAGTGATTATGCGCTCTATGACGAAGCGGGCATTTTTGAACGAACAGGCGTTACGCCGAAACAGTATGCCGATTATGCAGCGCTACGTGGAGAC
>JAPKZT010000293.1 GCA_026393655.1 Actinomycetota bacterium
GCAGTTGCAGTTAAGAATTAACTCGCCCTCAATAGACCAAGCCTCGGCATTTTTTTGTTCTACTTTTGTGTTCACAGTTTTTCTCTCTTTCGTTATTGTTAAATCTGGGTTTTTACTTACGGATGAATATGACTTTGTGCGATATCGCCACCAGCAAACAGACTCGCCAATACTGCGACACCACAAATAGTTATTAATACTCCAAGTGGCAAAGTAATCCTTCGGCCAATCACGGGAAACTTCTCGATTGCCATAACAGCGGCGCTGAGCACCATGAACCAAATGTTTGTCAAGCCGCCGACAAATGCGAGCAACATCAAAGCCCAACAACAACCCAGGCATGTCACGCCATGGCGCAAACCCATTTTGAAACCACCGTTAATTCCGTCTCGCCAGTGGCGCATAAAGAACTGCATCGGTGCAATACATTCTGATTGGCACTTCTGTTTGAGTGACGAAAACTGATAAAGGCCCGCGGTGATCAACAAACCTGCACTCAGCAATTTGTTCAGCCCGTTGTGAGTGTCTAAGAAGTTCAATCCGGCGATCATCAACTGCAATGATGACGCGACTAGCGCGAATCCCAACCAAATCACCGAATAGCCCGACACAAATGCCCACCAAATAAGTTGCGTCGCATCGCGTGTGATGCTTCGCAATGACATCAAGACTGGAAACGCAGTTGTTGACATCATCACCAGAGTCATCAACACCCACATCAAAAACACGTTCAATGCTGCATGCGATGATGCATGTTGATGCACAGCACTACTAGTGGTGATGTGAAGTCGGATCAGCAAGAACCAACCACCAGCGATTGACAGCATAAATAACGGCCAAGGTGAGTTAGCGACCAATTTGCTCTCAACCATTGCTGATTACTATAGTTATCACTTGTGGCGGTTAGCAAATTAAACAAAACGAACAACTTGTTGCAGTTCAATGCGCGCGGGTTTGCCCAGCTAATCCATCAACGGCGTCTACAACTCGGACTCTCAACTCGTGATCTTGCCACTCGAGCAAAAATCTCACAACCATACGTCGTCTCCCTTGAGCGCGCTCGCGAAGCACCTCGAAGCACCTCGATAAAGAAGCGCAACACAAGCAACACGCCGACTGTTGATGTGATTGCACAACTGGCCCACGCTTTAGACATTGAGCCCGTAAAACTTTTTCAACAAGCAATGCACTTGGCTAGTCGCCATGTGCTTTTAGTTGTCGACAACTCAAGTGCGACGCCACTTCAAATAGTTCAGCATGCCAATAGCGACCACAGGCACATCGACATCAAATTACGCAAGCGAAACTCGCGACTTTACAAACCATCTGATATTACTGAGGCACTTTATAACCAACTACAAAATCTGCGCGACGAAATTGCGGGCAAAAGCCTCGGTTTAGTTTTCAGTCAGACTTCATCGACGATGACCAAAGTTGACAACCCGAATGCAGTAATCGCGTTTGAACATCAATGGGCAGATGTCGTAAACCAGGCAGCGTCTTCTGTAGGTGCTCATGCAATGTTCAACATCTGTGCATATAAAATTTCAGACTTGAAGTCGCTGAAAAATCCCCTCTCTACGGCGCGCGAACTATTTGATGTGCACGAAGAAGTCTGGTCGTACCAAGATTCACGCCTGACAATCGGCACTAACAGCCAAAAACAAATCATTCAGCAACTCACAAAATAAACAAATCACACGAAACGAGAACAACAAAATGAACACACCAAATACATCACGAGCATTTACAGTTGGCAAAACCGAATCAGGCTGGGCACACAAAATAGTTGAGATGCCAATTGATCAACTCGGCGACGGCGATGTGCTCATACAAGTCGAATTTTCTGGCATCAACTTCAAAGACGGACTCGCCAGCACTGAAGCAGGCCGCATCGCTCGCATTGATCCGCTTATCGGCGGCGTTGATCTCGCCGGCAAAGTCGTCGAATCATCAAACCCGAACATAAAAATCGGCGACAATGTAATTGCTCACGGATACGACATTGGCGTTGCTCATCACGGCGGATTTTCGCAATACGCTCGCATGCAATCGTCGTGGCTCGTGCCAATGCCCGCCGGTCTCGACTCACGCACCGCAATGATGATCGGTACTGCGGGTTACACCGCCGCACTTTCAGTTGATGCACTTGAAAAAGCAGGCCTCAAGCCGGGCACGGGACCAGTTCTAGTTACTGGCGCAACCGGCGGCGTCGGTTCAGTTGCTGTCGGCATGCTCGCCTTGCGCGGTTACGAAGTTGTCGCTAGCACCGGCAAACCAGAAACTGCCGAGTGGCTCAAGCAAATTGGCGCCAGTGAAATAATCGACCGAACAGAAACTTCGGCTGAGTCAGCAAAACCACTTGACCGCGAGCGCTGGGCAGGCGCGATCGACTGTGTTGGTGGCGCAACACTCGCCAACATTTTGCGTACTTTGAAATATGGGTGCAGCGTTGCCGCGAGTGGACTCACCGGTGGCACAAATTTGCCAACATCTGTTTTGCCATTTATATTGCGCGGCGTAAATTTGCTGGGCATCGACAGCGTGCAGACACCGATCGAACCGCGCAAGGCAATGTGGCAACGAATCGCTACAGATCTAAAACCAACATGGCTTGAAACGCAAAACGTTGAGATCATCGGCCTCGACGACCTCAGTGCGCAACTTGACAAAATTTTGGCTGGCAAGATGCGCGGTCGCGTGCTGGTTAATCCGCATTTATAAATTTAACGATTTATAGATTTATCGCGTCTACCTGAACTGCGTTATTATTTAGCCAAACGCACAAAGGACAACACGCATGAGCGCAAGCATCAATCCAGAACAACTTCAAAAAGCCAAAACCGACAAAGGCTTCATCGCCGCACTCGACCAAAGTGGTGGCAGCACGCCTAAGGCGCTGAAACTCTACGGTGTCGAAGAATCAGAGTATAAAAACGATGCAGAGATGTTCGATCTTGTTCACGCGATGCGAACTCGAATCATTAAAAGTCCGGCGTTCACGGGTTCGCGAATTCTTGGCGCGATTTTGTTTGAAATGACAATGAACCGCACAATTGATGGCAAAGGCACAGCCGAATTTCTCTGGCAGAACAAGCAGATCTTGCCATTCTTGAAAATCGACAACGGCCTCGCCGATGAAACAAATGGCGCTCAGATAATGAAGCCGATACCAGAACTCGGCACGCGACTTGAGAGCGCCAAATCGCACGGAGTTTTCGGCACAAAAATGCGATCGGTGATCAAACTTGCCAATAAAACTGGTGTAAGCGATGTCGTCAAACAGCAATTTGAAATCGGCAAACAAATTGTTGCTGCCGGTCTTGTGCCAATTATCGAACCAGAAGTTGACATCAATAGCCCAGAGAAAAACGCTGCTGAAGTTTTGTTGAAATCCGAAATAATTAGCCAACTCAACGCTCTAAGTAGCGACCAAAACGTAATGCTCAAACTGACATTGCCAAACGAAACTGGTTTTTACGCAGATCTCGTCAAACACCCACGAGTCGTGCGCGTGGTCGCACTCTCTGGTGGTTACAGCCGCGAAGATGCCAACAAAAAACTGTCGCAGAATCACGGAGTAATCGCAAGTTTTTCGCGCGCACTAACCGAGGGCCTTTCAGCGCAACAGTCTGAGACGCAATTCAACGGCGCGCTAGACGCCGCGATTCAAGCCATTTTTGTGGCTTCTAATACATAAAATTTGTAGCCACGAAAACAGAACCTGTAAAAGCCATATAAAATAAGGGTTGCCTATCACCCATCTCGCATAATTTTGTGCGTATCATCTTGGCATATGAAAAAACGTGACCTCATCCAAGCAGTAGCAATCCACGCCGACGTTGACAAAAAAACAGCAACTGCTGTTGTCGAAGGCACAATTGACGTAATCCTGGCAACAGTTGCCAGCGGTGATGTCGTGAACATTTCGGGCTTCGCAAAGTTTGCCAAGAAGTCTCGCCCAGCGCGCATGGCTCGCAACCCGGCAACTGGTGAGCAAGTGCAAGTTAAGGCAAAGACTGTTGCAAAAATTACAGCGCTTAAAGGATTCAAAGACATCGCGCTTGGCGTTGCGTCACCACCAAAAATCATTACAGTGCGCAAGCCTGTTGTTGAGCCAAAAGGCGCTGCCGCTAAAAAGCGATAACAAAACTCATCTACTAAACGTTTTTTAATTTTTAGTACTAATTGTGTAGTTTGTTTATAATGCGGTAATACGGTGTTCGGATGTTCAAAAAACCGGCTTTAGTAGTTCTATTCTCAATTCTCGTTGCAACAGCGAATTTCTCGAATGCTCTTGCGGCACCAGCCACCGACATTAAGTGGCGAGAGACCCCGCTGCCACCGTCTTCCGTAATTTCTGTAAATGAACTTGCGAATTCAAATTCAAGTGGCAAAAAAACTTGGGCTGTCAAGGGCGACTGCTCGATAGATAAAGCAAAAACGCAGGTCACGACGATGGCCTCTGGTACTTGCATCGTGACTTTAAAGATTGCCAAAAAAGGAAGTTTCAAAGCAATCGCCGCGACAAAGGCACTTTCGATTAGTGGCTCAGGCGCTACTAATACTTCTGCAACAACTGGCACGACAGTTACAACCGTTGCGACCGTAGCAACATCTAGTAACAGTCCGATTTATTACACACCAGCGCCATTTTCGGTGATTCTCAAAAAGTCACTACCTGGTAAAACATTGTCTGCGCTTTCTGCAGTCGCTAATCGATCAAAATTTGTACTCGCCGACGCAAGTTCTGGTTCGCTTTCGTCAAACTTTTTGACAATTGATTCGTCGTCTGCTTATTCGGCACCGGCTTCAAGTTTTACGGCTCAAACTTATGAGAGTTACCTCAAAGGGATGTTCTCGGCAGTTTCAGATACCACAGATACAACGCAATTCAGAATTGACTCGGTTTTGCACAATATTTATTCACTCGACTTTGATGCAGCAAATGCAAACAAACTAGTTTTTAAACTCAACTGGGGATGGACAACTGGATCGCCTGGTTTTATTTCGTTTAGTTATGACCAATCGACAAACTTACTGCAGGCAAAAAAACGGTACGTACTAAACACTTCTTCCTACACTCATTCGCTAGACGGTGGGTTTAGCGCCGCAAATTATTATGTGAAGTTGAGCGGAGGTGTTTACTCACTCGTTGCGTCTGCTGGTGACGCAACAAAGTTGTACATGTTCAAGTCTCCAATCGACTACGACATGCCTCTCGACTTCAACCCTGACAGTGTTGGTTTTGTTTCTAACGACAGAGTTTCACTTGCAACAATTACGCGGAGAAATCCAATTACCGACCTAATCAGTTCAGATAATAAATTGCGAGATGTCTCTGCCACCTACAAACCACAGATTGCGGTTGCAGGTTCGAATTCGGCGACAAAGACTGCCGCTGATACAAAGCTCGCCGAGATCAAAAAACTTGTTGAAGCACAAGGCGGAAAATTACGCTACGACACCTTGGCCTACCAAAATTTTCGCGAGGGCGCACTCGGTGTGACTCTTCAGAGCAACAGCATCGCTGACGGCACTCTTGGCCAATTAACTGCGCCATACGTCTACTTCACAAACGAGAAAGATTCAGCAGGTACTTATCATCCGTTCATGATTATCGCGAGCTTTTCGATTTCCGATAAACCGAACCTACTTAACGATGTACGTCGACCGCCGGGTGCTGGCGGAGGCGGAGGTTACGGAACGTCAAATGTCACTCGCGATGCAACCCTTCAGATGGCATTCACCAAGATTCCAATGCGTGACTACGGATTGGTCTCGTCAATTGCAGAAAACACTTTGCCGAAGTCACTTTGGTCTGAAGTTGGCAGCGTCGGAGCGGTGACTACTTATAACTACGCAAGCACGAGCACAAATGGCGTTGCTTATGACGGTGTCGATATTTATCCAGCAATGAACAACACAATGTCGCAAAGCCAGGCAGCAGCAGAAATTTGCAGCATCGGAATTCACGTTGGTCAGGGCATGGGCCTTCACTATCACGCTGATGGTTTTAGTGCCCTAAGTAACGGACTTAGTCTTTACAACGCTGATGACTACACCGGTAAAACGCACCCACCGCTAATCGGATTCGGTTGGGACGGAATTGCCTTGTTTGGCAAGTACATCGCTTCAAACGCATCAATGCTTGGTTACGGAGTAGCCCTCGACGATTTCGGCGGTCACGATCACGACGGTATCGGCTATCACTATCACGCCCATACTGCACCAGCGACTAGCAATCTCGGAAAGCCCTACACCTTGCACCTTTTATTGAAAGGTGCTTGGCGTGGAAAGATCAATAGCGTTCCAAATTTTTGGACTGAATTTAAGGATTCAAGAACATATTTCGGGGGCTGATCTTGCTGGCTAGTTGGCTAGTCAACTAGCGAACTAGCCAACGATTGTTACGAGTTGGAAGATCGGTAAGTACAGCGCGATTACTGCTGTACCTACGATCACACCGAGACCCAAAATCAAATACGGCTCAATTGCTTTTGCGAAATCTTCACCATCACGTTTTAGATCTTCTTCGGTATCAGCCGCATACCGCCCAAGAACACCTGCGAGATCTCCGGAAGCATCACCGACTGCTGCCAAATCGCGAAACACTAATGGCAACTCGTCGATACTCGAAAATGAGTCGGTAACAGACTCGCCTTGAGCAATTAAATTTTGGATCCCCTGAAATGCTTCTTGAAACACGACATTTCCACTTGCCTCACCAGTCATTTCTAGAGAATCAAGCATTGAAACTTTCGCTTTGAGCAAAGCGCTCAACGTTGCCGAACTACGAGTAGTGATTGACCGATGAATTAGAGCGCCGAGTCGAGGAACCTTTAGAAATAAGTTATCTGTGATAATTCGCCCAGTTGGAATCTTTCGAAGAAGGAACATCAGCACAATCAACAAACCCAAAATAGTGGGAAACGCCCAGGCTTGCCGCGTGAGCGTGATACTCAGATTAACTACAAACTGAGTTAATGCAGGCAACGGCGCGTTTAGTTGCGAGTACATGTCAACGAAGCGTGGCACCACAAAGAAAACCATCGCCAACAAAACCGTGATTGTTGTTGACATCACAGCGAGCGGATATTGAACTGCGCGCTTCAGATTTTTTCGCAATCTAATTTGCGCATCACACAAATCTATGATGCCCTTAAATGTTGCGACTAGTGACCCTGTGGCCTCGCCAGCTTTGATCATCGCAGTCGGAACTTTGCCGAGACGATGCTGTTGGGCAACGAATGCGTCGCCGACGCCCATTCCTGCTTCGAGATCAAGTCGAATTTTTGTCATCACTCGTGCCGGTCGCTTGCCTGGTCGTTGATCTGTAATTAGTTCGCAAGCCTCCGGAAGGCGGATACCACTGGTCAACAAACTTGAAAGATTACGGCAGATCCAAAGCACTTCTTCAAGCGGCAATCTTGGATGAATGAAATCTAAGTCTCTTGAAAACAGGTCGAAGAATATCCGCCGCCTAAGTCGCTTTACATAGACCCCGCGACGATACAACTTGGCCTTCGCAGATTCGCGATCAACAGAGACAATTTGACCCTTGCGTTTACGTTCGAGTCGATCGGAACCCTTAAAAAAGTATGTGTGAGACATTAATTATTAGACAGTATAAATTAGTTTTCACCAAGAACTCGGGCAACCTCTTCAAGTGAAGTCGCTCCCTGGCGGGCGAGTTGTAACGCATCGTGGCGAATCGGCACCATGCCCGAGTTAATTGCAATCACTTCGATCAATGCCGGGTCGGCCCGAGCGATGATTGCAGACCTCAGTTCGTCAGTTACTTTCATCACTTCGGCAACAACTGCACGACCTTTGAAACCAGTATCAAAACAGTTTTCGCAACCGCCCATTCGCGGCCCCCACAATCTTTCTGGCCGCTCAAATGGCCACTGTGCTTCATCGAGTACTGACCGACGCGGCACATACGGTGTTCGACACTGTCGGCACAGTCGGCGCAATAATCGCTGGTTAATTACTCCACGAACTGCCGCCGAAACCATGAACGGTTCGATGCCGAGATCGATTAGTCGTAATGGTGCCGTCGCCGCCGATGATGCGTGCAGTGATGCCATGACGACTTGCCCAGTTAGTGCAGCGCCCATCGCCGTCTTTGCAGTTTCTGTATCTCGAATTTCACCAACGAGCAAAACATCGGGGTCGGCACGCAAAACTGCTCGCAGCGCAGCACCGAAATCAAAATTCGCCGCGCGATTAACTTGAACTTGCAACATTCCAGACAGGCGATATTCAACTGGGTCTTCAACCGTGATCGTCTTAACTAATGGCGTTGTAAGTTTTCTTAATGCGCTATAAAGCGTCGTCGTTTTACCAGACCCAGTCGGACCGGTTGCCAAGATCACTCCGCCTTGAAGCGAGCACAAATTATCAAATTGCACACGAACCGCTCGACTGAAGCCAAGTGATGCAAGCCGTGTTTGAACTCGTGTTTGATCTAACAATCGAATCACGCATGACTCGCCACCCCAAGCAGAAGGGATCGTCACAACTCGCAAGTCAACCGTGTGTCCACCAAATGTTGCCGATGCTCGACCATCTTGTGGTGATCGCCTATCGCCAACATCAAGTTGCGACATGATCTTGATTCGGTTTACAAGAATCTGACCAAATTCAATCGGATAAGTACCAGCCGCCGTCAAAATTCCGTCCAGGCGAAATCGTATTTCACAACGATTATCGTCAGGTTCAATGTGAATGTCAGAAGCACCCGACATAATCGCGCGCTCGATCATTACATCGGCGAGTTCAGCAACGCGGCCTTCTGCAGCAAGGCGCTTTTCGACTTCTTGCAATTGGCTCGCACGACTTAGTGATTCTTCATTTGCCAACTCATCAACAACATCAGTGTCTTCATGTCGCTCTGCAGCAGCCTGCAGTGCGGGTCGATTTGTAACTACGAAGCCGACTTCATAATCTGTGAAGCGAGCGCGAAGCTCTGTCATCACCTTTGCATTGGTTGGGTCTAAAACCGCAATGACAACAGTGTTGTCACGACGACCAACTGCAAAGGCCCCAAGATCTAGCGCTTCATGTGGTGGAATGCGCTCGACTAAATCTGGAGGAACCAAACCTGGCAACTGGGCTAAATATTCAAAACCTTTTGACGACCAAATTGCAAGTTCGAGATCTGTAATCGAAAGACCTGCAGCGATCATTGCTCGCACGGGCCTGATGCCGTTGAGCCAACCTACTTCTGCAGCCGCTTCATATCTCGGAAGATCTTCAACAATTGCGGGTACTGCTTTTTTGAGAAGCGCAATAGCCTCTCGGAGTTCGGGCAAAAACTCTTTTGTTGTAGTCGTCAAGGC
The DNA here is from genome assembly GCA_026393655.1 of Actinomycetota bacterium. Lineage (GTDB taxonomy): Bacteria > Actinomycetota > Acidimicrobiia > Acidimicrobiales > Ilumatobacteraceae > BACL27. The sequence goes on from JAPKZT010000293.1 coordinate 9,348, forward strand.
AAAGTAGTTTCCGGCGCTACAGATATTTGCTGTTCATTAAACCTGATGCCAACTAACTCGAGAGTTGCCACTGTTTGATTGCCGGCAAAATTAAATTTGATGCTGGCGATGCCAATTAACGGGCCGGTGATGCGTGCATCTCTTGTTTTGTCAATCAACTGAATTAGCCGAGGAACATCACCTGTAACTTCAACCACTGCCGTAACCACCGTAAAAAGTTCTGTTAACGAAGTTGGATCGATATTTAAAGCAGTAAGCGCTGCTTCGACGGTCATCGGTTCGGCGGGCGCTTTGGCTTCAACGACACCAAGAGTTAAAACTTCGGCTTCTCTGCGAATTGCGCTGACCAAGTCTGCGCTCGTCAGCGTTGACGGCGCTAGAAGACTTAAATTCGGGTCACCTGTGAGATCTATATTGGCTGACTTGGCGCGAATCGCGGCCGCCTCAAGAAACACTTGATCGGCAGTTTCTCGAAGCCGATCAACATGGTCACGACGATTATTAATCAATCCGAAAACGCCAACAAAGATCAACGCAACAACAACTGCGCCGATACTTACAAAAATGCTTCGGCGGCTCATGCGTCACCGAAAGGCACGAAAGGCACACCAAGCGGAAACACGAATGCGTATTCAACCGGACCATCTTCGGTCGCGTCGAGCGCAGTCATTGAAATTGATGCGCCACTGGTGGCAAGAGCGCGCTGCCACTCATCAAGCATTTCAGCAGGAATCTTGACAATGAATCGAGCACTAACAAGCCCATTTTCGACTTCGAATGAAACCGAATTAACAATCGGCTCGGCCGGAAGAGACGACAAAAGTGCAACTACTGCAGCCGACCAAATCGGTGGTGTGAATTGCGAGATTGAATTTAACTGTGTTGCTGCTGTTTGTTTTCTTGCGGAAAGTTCTGCGGCGGCCTTGCTCGACTTAACTTCTTTTTTCGCCGTAGCGATTACACGCTCGAGACTTGCTGCAGTTCGCCCGGCCGAAACCCAAGCAAATGTGGCTAGCAATGCTGCAACGACAACGACCGATAAGCCAACTGCCAAGCCACGCGGCACTTGTGAAATTCTTGAAGTACTAAAAACAGGACTTGCGAAGCCTCGCGAACCGTCGCCGGTTATTACTCCTTCGAATGGTTGCAGACTTTTTGACGGAGATCGTTTTGCAAGACGACGACTTAAACGCCGACTGAAATATTTTGATACTTCGGCATATGGTTGATATTCGAGTTGCATCGTTGCCGCAGCAAGTGAACCGTAAGCAGCAAGCCTCTCAGCCTCTGGAATCTGTGAAACATCTAGGCTGCTACTAACTGGCGCCGGCAGAACTGTCACCCCGACATTTTCTAAAAATGCCGGTAGTTGAGGCAGTGTTGCCCCAGAGCCAAAAGTCCAGAGGTCTCGTGGGCAAGTGTCGCCGTTTCGCTCCCAAAGTTCAATCGTTCGATGCACTTCGCGTGCCAGGCTTGCCAGATAGCGGCGTAATGCAACAACATTTTCTGGCGAAAATAATGATTGAGTTTGCGTTGAATTATCACCTTGTGGCCACGGTGATGCACCACCACAATTAAGTTGCCGAGAAGAAATTGGTATCCCGCCGCGCACGAGTGTCATTTCGGCGCACGACTCACGCACCGCCAAATATAAACCTTCGTGGTTAAGTGTGAATGGCGCAACAATTAATCCGCAATTTAAATTGTCTAATTCATAGCGCAGGTTTAGCGCAGTCTCAGAAGTGATCGCACCAACCATTGCAGTGGGTCTTGCAACATCAAACCGCGACTGAACGAGACCAGCTCCCGGCAATTCGCTTCCAGATGGAAGATGACGATTAATCAATTCGCGAATAACCGGCTGCATTTTTCGAGCGACGACACCGGGGGCTTGTACGCGCTGCATCGCTACACCTGATGACCCCCACGAAAGCACAGCACGAGTGTTTTTGGATTTACCTTGATGCATTATTGATGCAACGGCAGAACTATTTAGTTGACGAAACTGCTCGTAGTAGACGAGTGTTCGACCCTCAAGGCGAACAACGCGAAGTGTCGTGCCATCAATTTCTGCGCCGACGAACGTCTGAGTAATTTGACTCATCGTTTAAGCCTCGGTTCGTGGGACAAGTTCACAACAGTGAGTGTCGGCAAATATTGCGCTAATTTGTACAGTCTATTCCCCACCTCTATACAGAGATGACGATCTAAGTTTCAAAACAATCTTCAAAAGTGGTGAAGATCCTTGTCAAAATTTGGACAAATCAGCCAACTCTTCATATTGCAAGCTAAATCGGCTTGCAATTTGCTACTTGTAAAGCTTTATAAGTAACAAATATTCAAATAACTGGAGGCATATGAATAAGCTAATTAGCAAAATTAAGTCGAAATTGGTTGGACGCGAAAGTGGTTTTACCCTCACAGAATTGGCTGTTGCCATGCTTGTAGTGGGTATTTTGGCCTCTGTTGCGGTGCCGAGCTTTCTAGGCTCACGAAACAACGCATACGATAAAGAAGCCCAGAACTCAATCAACTTGGCTGTGAATGCTGCGTTGCAGCTCTATCAGAACCAAGGTGACTTTTCGGACGCAAACTCTGCGCAATGTGGCGATTCATCGCAACTTGCTGCTGACTTGCAGAAAATTGAGCCAAACGTTGACATGATCCTTTCAGCAACTGCGTCGACAAGTTCTCGAACTGTGAGCGTTACTTCAAAGCAAACATGGAACTCAAACGCCGAACTACTTGGCTGTCAAGCATTTTTTGCTACAGCACTTTCTTCGAGCGGCACTTGCTGGATTGCACGATTCACGGTTGAAGGCAAATTCTTCAATGCTGGCAGCGTTGCTCCAATTGTTATGGCTCCTACTTTGAACACACAAAATGCATCAATTGCGACATGGACACTTTTGCAGGCAAACGGTGCTGCATATGCCCAAATTCGTGCACGTTCAAATGCTGCAGATGCAGATAACACTCAAACTCTTGCCGGAACACAGGCCGCTTGTAACGCACGAAACCAGTCAACTGGTGTTGCTACAAGTTCGCAGTATTACGCAGCACCAAGCGAGTTCTACTCGTCATGGCGTGACGCATCAGGTGCAGCAGGTGGAGCTGGTAACTAGTTAATTCATAAAATGCCTTCAGAGAGTGGGCGCCAGTTCGCTGGCGCCCACTTTGAAGACAAGCGCCAGTTCGCTGGCGCGTTTTGAAAACACGAGTCATCGAAATACTTGCACCCCCCCCGAGATTTAGGTACGGTGATGGTACAAATTAATTTTTAGCACGAAATAGCTTCAGCAGCACACGGGATTAACACGGAAAGGAGAGTAAATAATGAAGCGCAAGTTAAACGCGATATCAGGATTGATTATTTTGCTCTCCTTAATAATGTCGCCAAATCCAGTGTCGGCTGCCAAGATAATTCTGAAGCCAGATCTGCTTAAACCCCGTGCAGATGGCCAGTTAGTAATTCAAAACCCGAAGGCCTCATACCTTTCGTTTGAGAAAATTGAATTTACTTCGGGTGGTTGTTCACCGTCGGGCACGACAAGTCTTGAACTTCGTTCAGACAACCCACAAACCGGAAACGTAATCTCTGCCTATGCGGCGCCAAAAGTTAATGCAGCCGGATACGTGCGTGCAGCAGTAATGCTGCCAATCAATATTCAAAGCGGCACATACTATTTAGCGTTCAATTGCGTGGCCCCAAATTCGGCTCAGTTATCTTCGTCGGCAGCCATAAAGGTTGAAACTGCGGTTGTCACAGCACCAGAGCCACAAGTGCCAATAGCGCCCGGTGTAGTCACCTTGACGCCAACAGAGCCAGTTGTCCTTGACACTGAACTCGCCAAAACCGGTCTGAATACGATCATCGTTCTGCCAGTACTCGCAGCAATTGCCTTAATTGGACTGATCAACATCATGTTCTCGCGTCGCCGAACCGTTGCACCGTCATGGTCGGCATCAGGCAACCGCTTCAATAACAAGCTTGTCGCAAGACGCGCCGCAAAAGAACGAGACGCCACAACATCTGCTCCGTCTGGTAAATATTCAATTGCATGCAACAATTCACTGAAGTCGGGCAAGCCGACAAATACCGACACTCCTAGTTGATAAAGACGCTCAACTGACTCTTCAGGCAATTGCCACGCAACCACGCAACCGATCCATGCACGATTTTCGACGTCTAGCAATGTGTCTACTTCGCTTGGCTCTGACACGACCAGCACCACAGGTCGTTCGCCTGGCTCGGGCAGTGCACTCTGAATCTCTAAGCCAAGTTGACGAGCGACCTCGCGAGCAGGTTCTCCAACATCAAGCACGCGAACATGTGCTAGCGCCTCATTAGGAAACTTATCCTCAGTGGATTCTTCGCTTTTGCGATATTCACCAGATTTCGACTTTTCTGACTCAACACCTTCAATGCGGTCGGAGCCGTTCGAATCATCGCTCGCCGGAGTGCCACTGCTGGTGCTATCGCTCATAGTTTGAAGGGTTTCGCTCTCTAATATCTTGCTGTTCAACTAGACAATACTCTTGAATTCGCGCATCATTAGTGACTTTATTGGATTCTCGTGATTTGTCGACAAGGTGTCGCCTGTGCTAGGTATCCACATCTGCTAAAGCGATGTTAACTACTCTTGTTAAGCGGAGTTGAAAAACTCAAACAAGGGAGAATTCTAATGAATTCAGCAATTTCTAGGATATTCAAGAAAGCAACAGCCAAAATTATGAACCGCGAAAGTGGCTTCACACTCACTGAACTCGCGATCGGCATGCTCGTGGTTGGTATTTTGGCCAGCGTCGCAGTGCCGAGTTTCTTAGGCGCGCGAAATAACGCATACGACAAAGAAGCCCAAGCGTCTCTGATCGCGGTGCTTAACGCCGCAGATATTCTTTACGCAAACCAAGGTGACTACTCAGATGCATCATCGGCTGGTTGCGGTTCTGGTGCTGGTGCTTCAACAGCACTTGCTGCAGATATTCAAAAACTCGAACCAGGCATCGACGCAGTTGCTGCTACTTCAAGTTCAACAAACCCGCTAACTGTAAGCGTTGATGCAAATACCACCTGGAGTTCAAACAGTGAAAGTCTCGGTTGCCAGGCTTTCTACGCCACAGCCTTATCGCGAAGTGGCAACTGCTGGATTGTACGCAAAACAGTTGAAGGTAAATTTCTCTCATCAGGCACAACATTGCCAATTCAAATGGCAACCCAATTGAACACCCAGAATGCTGCCGTAGCCACATGGACACTTCTACAAGTAAACGGTGCAGCGTTTGCCTACATTCGTGCTAGATCAACTGGTGCTGACGCCGACAACACAAACGGTCTCGCCGCAATCGCCACCGCATGTAAGGCAGCAACACAAGGAACAGGCAGCGCGGGTTCGACAGCCAACGTAATCAAATCAACTGAGTTCTACACCTCTTGGAAAGACGTTCAAGCAGGCGCTAACGGCTCTAACAGTTAGTAGCTAGTTAACTAGCTCGTTTAATAGCTAGCCAAAAATAGAATTCAATTTTTAGAGTTCTCTTAGAAGTGGGGTGCCAGTTCGCTGGCACCCCACTTGCATATCCACCACTTGATTAGAAAAACTATTTAAAGTTGAGATGCGGGGTTGAAAAACTCAAACTAGGGAGAATTCTAATGAATTTAGCAATTACACGAATAATTAAGCAAGCAAAAGCCAAAATCGTGAAACGCGAAAGTGGTTTTACACTCACTGAACTCGCGATCGGCATGCTCGTGGTCGGTATTTTGGCCAGCGTTGCAGTGCCGAGTTTCTTGGGTGCACGAAACAATGCATACGACAAAGAAGCACAAATGTCTCTTGGTGCTGTGCTTAATGCGGCAACGATCCTTTATCAAAATCAAGGTGACTTCTCAGACGCCACGACAGCGCAATGTGGAGACTCGACCACCTTGGCTGCAGATATTCAGAAACTTGAACCAGGCATTGATGCAGTTGCTGCTTCAGCAAGTTCTACTAATCCACAAGTTGTCAGCGTGCAAGCCGCACAAACATGGAGCTCAAATAGTGAACTGCTTGGTTGCCAAGCGTTTTATGCCACAGCCATTTCACGAAGTGGAAGTTGCTGGATTGTGCGCTTCACGGTTGAAGGTAAGTTTCTGTCATCAGGCACAACTTTGCCGATCTATATGGCAACCCAATTGAACACCCAGAACGCTGCAGTAACTACATGGACACTCTTGCAAGTAAACGGAAAAGCCTTCGCTTACATTCGCGGTCGATCAACTGGCGCCGATGCCGACAACACAAATGGACTCGCAGCAATTGGCACGGCATGCAAAGCCTCAACACAAGGAACAGGCAGCGCAGGCTCGACAGCCAACGTCATCAAATCAACTGAGTTCTATAACTCTTGGAAAGATGTGCAAGCTGGAGCCAACGGATCTAACAGTTAGAACTAGTTAACTAGTTCTCTAGTCAGTTTTAAAAGAAACGGTGCCAGTTCGCTGGCACCGTTTTTTTGTTTACTAGTTCTAGTAGGCAGGCAACAATAGTTCTAAATGTCTAAAGAAGAACCATAAGATAATAAAAAAAGGCACCGAGCCGAAAATGTAGGCGCGCAATCGTCCGAACTTCTCAGAGGCCGCAGCAATTGCAGTCATCACGATTAATGTCATCAAAGCAAAAACAATCGATGGTGCAATTTGGTTTGGCAAACCATCAAGTGTCACCTTGAGAGTCTGAATCACTACTGGGGCCACGACGACATTTGCCGAAGGGTCAAACAACGGTTCTGATGCATCGAGTGATGGGTCAACTGGTGTCTCAGACGCAACTTCACCGTTTGCGAGCGGTGGTGGTGTGGTGATTTGCGCAACTGCCTTGCCGAACTCGGGGTTGAGCATTGCAAATGGTTCGCCGATTAGTTGAGCGACTACGACAATTCGCTCTTGCGCACTGAACTTCGGGTGGCACGCCGTAAGCGTCAGTCGATTATCCCCCACATCAGCCAACACGAACTCGTCGCTTGGCCCAACAACCGAATAACCACCGCCGATTTCACGAACCGTTCCGGCCCATAGTTTTGATGCCGCAACCGGGTCCATCACTTCATAAATTGCAGTTCCAACAGGCGTCAAGATATTTATTTTGTCACCAGGCATCAAATCACCGATGCGACCAAACGGCGCACCATAAGTAGTTCTGTGGCCGGCAAGTGCGACGTTGCCCTTGTTGCCCAAGAATGCAGTACCGCGGTATCGGCCAATTGCTGATCGCAACTCAGTCGCGGCCGCGCCCTCAACAATAAATTTATCTAGCCCGATTGATGGCGCCATAATTCGCCCAATTACATCACCTTCAGAAGCTTTGGTGACGCGCTTTATCGCCGCAGTTGATTGCTCGACCATTGTCGGGTCGATAACCGGCGGCAACGTTGTCGGGGCAATTTCGACAGGCAAAGTTGTCGTAACAATCTCGGCAGGCAGTGTTGTCGGCGCCACCTCGACTGGCGCAATAGTCTCGCCCGCAATAGTCGTCTGGTTTGACGCAATAGTTGTAACTGGCGCCGGTATCGAAGTTGTCGAACTGGTAGTCGTCGTTGTCGTTTCGATCGTTGTAGTTGGCAAAAAAATCGGTGTTGCAATCAGCTCAATCGAAGGCGACGCGGCGTCAAATTTGCCGCTTAGGTTGTTTTGTGATTGATAGGCAAAGACTCCGGTGCCAAAGAGTTGAAACAACACGAACAAGATGCCCACAAAACTGGCCCACGTCAGTGCCATTCCAACTATTCTCAGCGACCGCCTTACACGCGGTGGCCTTGACTGCGCTTGACGAAACGGTAAAGGTTTATCGATCACCGAAAGAATCTAGATTTAGATCGTCGTTTGTTTTCAGGGATTGTGGCGATAACCGAATCTTCAATCAACGTGTAGTCAGAACGAAGTCGAACAGTTGCGTTCGCACCGTCTGTAGTTTCGCCAGTGCCGGTCGACCCCGGAAAGTCAACTGCATTGATGATATTGCGCAACGACGACTTGTTGACCTCTTCAGTGGATGAAATGAACGGCGGTCGAGCGATCTCGCCGGTTACCTCAACAGGGTTTACATCGATGAACTTTGAACGCGATTTTGAACTACCTATATCTTTTGAGTCGTCGCTTAAATTGTTATTTTGATTGAATCCCGTCATAGTTATTCGTCGCCTTCGCTCTCTGAAGTGATGTTGTCTACTGCTTTTCTAATTGCTTTCTTACGTGCCCGAGAGCCCATCGCCGAAAGTTCGTCGAGATGCGCTGCGATTCGCTTGGCGACTTCACTTTCGAAATCGCTTTGAGTTCGGTCTAACTCTTTGGCCCGTTGTGCTAGTTCTTCTTCAAACCTTACGAGTTCATCTCGCTCTTTTTGAAATGCTGAAATTTTGTCCTCAAGGCTATTTAAAGCCAGTTGAGCGTCGAGTTCTTTTTCTTGAATCTCAATGACCTTCGCCCTGACTTGATCAAACTGTTGCTGAGCAGCTGCGCGACGCTGTTCGAATTCTGCAGCCAATTCTCTTGACTCTTCGATTGTCGAATTAATCAAATCGGTTTCTTTTGAAATTCTCGCCTTTGCTCCCTCGATTTCGGCCAGTTCAACCGTCAAAAAGTCGCGAGAAATACGCAAAATTTCGACCTGTGGATCTTTGCCTAAATCTGCAAGTTTTGCCAGTTCTGCATGAATCACGGTTCTCTCGGCGCGGGCGCGCTCAAGAGTTGCGAGCACTTCTCGTTGCATTTGTTGCATCGTCTCAAGTTCGCGTTGCAACACCAAAGAACGTGCTGTCAACGTTTCTTCATATTCTGCGGTCTCTTTAGCCTTCTCGGCGCGCTGAATGTCAAGTCGAATCAGCTCTTGTTTGCGATTTGTGACTTCATTTTTAACTTCATTTAAAATCTGTTGAGAGTTGGTTGTTTCGGCAACTATCTCGTTTAATCGCGCGTGAGCCGCCTCGGCAAGGCCAATTGCTTCGTCTGACAATGTCCGCTGATGTGATGCGTCGATTTCGGCCCTGGTCAATGCCGACTGAATTTGCTCGGCACGGGCTATTTGGATGGTCATTTCATCTCTAATAACTTGCAATGATGCTCGCTCGTTAACGAGTGTTTCAGTCAGTGAAGCATGGTGCTTCATTAAATATTCGATCTCTCGTCGAAGCGCGTCGGCTTGATCTGACATAACTGCAACGTTTCCACGTTGCGTGACTAGATCAGTTTCGACGGCAAATAATTCGTGTGAATTAACTGCCATCTGAAGACCAATTTTCTCGACATCTTCGCGCTTCGAAACTAGCGACGCATTAGATGTAAGAAGATTTTGCTGTGATTGACGAAGTTCGTCTGCAAGATCAGTGAGCGAATCTTTAGCCATATCAATTTCGGCGATTAGATAGTTTTTTTCGGTCGGCAAATCGACCGCAGACATATTGCCACCCTCATGAGCCTTCGAAATCGGCGTCATTGAGAAATTGTTCTTCGCAAGATCAACTGATCCGTCGGTTGAGATACCGAAACCAAGCACGCGCGACGACGAAATATGTTCGCTATCAAGCATTGTTCGAAGATCACTTGCGCCTTGTGCTGCATCGCCGACGAGTACAAGAGTGCCGACCAAATTTTCCGACTCGGCGGCATGTCGAAACACCAACCGACCCGATGCTTGCCAGATGTTCAACGTCGCAGGTGAACTATCTTCAAGTTCTACGCACATCCACCATCTGAAACTTTTTTCTGCGATGCCGCTTGCTGAAATTGCCTTCATCGGAAGTCGTATCTCTGAAAATATTTTGCGCATCTCACGCTCTGACGTGACATGGTCGGGCACACAAGAATTTACGATGACTAAGTCAACTATTTCGACTGACTCCATCGAAGTAATCTTCTCGACAAGATTCTTGGTTGAACCCGATTGTGGCGACCAGTCAATTAAAACTGAATCTTCCGAACGATGTGGCCGGAGCTTTTTGAGCTCATCCATCAGCACCGAACTATTACCAAGAACAATCAATCGATTGTCTGCAAAATTTGGGTTTCGTACTTGGGATTTTCCGTTTTCTGGTTCTGGGCCAGGTACCCCAAGTAGGCGATTTAAACTCATGTGTCTATTTTAGTGAGCCTAATGCCAAGTCTTTCGCGCCATGCTGCGACCGTCCAGCGAGTTACGTTGAGTTTTCGAGCGGCTGCCGAGTTCGAGACACCTTGCAACGCAACCAGTTGAATCAAAAGCGATTGATAACGTCGCAAGCGGCTGGGCAAAACCCCAGATTTTAAAAGTAATGGGATAGCAACTTCGGCTGTCAGTTTATTAATCGCGATTAGTTCAACAATGCCTATCTTGGCAAGTTCTTCTGCACTCGTAACAAAAGAAGGGTTCAAACTTTTCGAAAGCCAACTTTTTCGCTTTTCTTGGTTGGCACACGGCGAGCAAAGTTTCTCTAAATTGTGACCTGCCAAGAAACATGCGCACTTTTCACATTTTCGTTCGGCAATTTTCGGTGTCACTAGCCGCGACGGGCGGGCATTCATTTCAAACTTCTACTGATGCATCTTGAGAATACAGTTCGGCGAAAATTTCAGCGGTGTCAAAATCGTCAACGGCGTTCATCAAACTTAAAATATATGGCTGAAGTTGTTTTTCGAGTCTGGCTGGCAAAATATTTGCGCGAGGCAGACTCATCCATTCAATGACCAGATTCCGAATATCCTCAGGAAGTTCGTTCTCAAGCCAGTTTTTTATTTTCTGCTTGACCATCTGTTGTTCAACTTCGTCTTCAACCGATAACTGTTCGCTCAAAGAATCGGGAACACTCGAAACCTCTCGCGGGTGCCAACTCACGAGCAATTCGTTTGCAAGTTCTGCCTGGCCTTCTGCAATTACTAGCGCGATTCGTTCGCGATCTTGAATTGTGATTGGGCTCTGTTGCTTAGTTTCTTCGGCAATACATGCATTTCTAAACTGCTTTCGCAGAACTCTTTGCTGACGCGATAAATAATCTTCGTCTCGGGCAGCCTCTTGAGCAGAATGTCGAACTAGCGAGCCAAGATACATCGGCCATTTATCGATCTGTTGCCAATCAATTTTTGCGACTGCTTTAAATGCTGCTTCGTGCATATGACTTGAGACATTTGCCGGGTCGGCATTAACCGGAATGCGCCGAATATTTGAACTGACTTGTTGGCGCACCCACGGCAAGACCAAAGTCAATAATTCGTCCTTTAATACCTGCTCGTTCTCACCATTTTTCAACCGCGTAGCCAATGGCGATAGCACCGAAGGCACAAAATCTTCGGAATTAGGGTCAATATCCATGGCTTTTCTAATCTTAAGCGAATTCAATGTCTCTTTGGGTGAGCACTGTCGGCTGACCAAACAGTCTAAAATCGTCTCTGAAAGTAGGTATCAGTTGTTATTAAAAATCGCCGAAGGAGCCATTGCCGGACACGACCGCCGAGTTTTAGCGGCGATTATGGCTGTCGTCGGCCTGATGCTAGGAAGTTTTGCGACAGTTTTGATTCATCGCTTGCCGCGCAATGAAAAATTCATAAAAGGCCGGTCGCAATGTCCGTCATGTAAAGAACCACTTGCGCCAATTGATCTGATTCCGGTTTTCACGTGGCTGTTTTTACTCGGGCGTTGCCGACACTGCAAAACAAAAATTTCAATTAAATATCCACTGATCGAACTGACGTCATGCGTTATAGCTGTGAGCGTAATTAACCAACACGGTGCATCAATTGCCTCGGTAATTCTTGCCCTGTCATGTATCGGTCTTGGGATCACGGCGACAATCGATGCATTAACGCGACGACTTCCGAATCGGGCGATAATCACAATCGCAATTTTTGAATTAATTGGATTTTTTGCCGATGCGCTTGTAAACGACTCGTGGCAAGACTTCAAGCGCGCAGCGCTTGTCGCAATTCTCGCGACAGGTGTTGCACTAGTTTTTTACTTTGTTTCGCGTGGCGGTCTTGGCGAAGGCGATGTCAAATTCGCGCCGATTGTTTGGTTTCCACTCGGGTGGTTGGGTTGGGGTGCCGCATTTGGCGCATATTTAATCGCCGCAGTTATTGCAGTGTTATGGACTGTCGTATTTGGAATCATGCAACGTCGCATTCGCAAAGTTTCGATTCCACTTGGGCCAGCGCTCGCACTCGGTGCGATAATAACCATCATCGCTGACTTCAGTTGGAAAGCTGGAGTATGAATTGAGATGCATGAGGCGCAAACAACTTCGCTCTGATCACGGATTCGCAATGATTGAAGCAGTAATTGCGATGGGACTTGTCGGCCTTGCATCACTTGCATTGCTCACTGTCACTTTTGCAATGTCATCACAAGCCAGACTTTCTAAAGATGCAATTAATGCGCGATTAGCCGCAGAACAAATTGCAGAAAATGCATCAACATACGGATGCGGTCTTCAGACTGGCGCCGAAGTTTCGTCTGTGATCGTCGCGGCAAAAACTAGGTGCAACACGGCACTTGCGCTAGATAACGCAAATGCGATTCTTGGAGATGTTTCAACTTCGGTTACGCG
>JAPKZT010000301.1 GCA_026393655.1 Actinomycetota bacterium
CGATACCGGGTTTGTCGGTTGAAATGTTGCGCCCGAAACTTGTACTCGTTAGAGGTTTGAATCTCGACGGCAATACGGTTGAAATTGAAGCCGATGAGTTGCTTGCGCGATTATTTCAACACGAGATCGACCATCTTCAAGGTGTGTTGATGTTCGAGCGAATGACAGCTGACCAACGTAAGTTGGCGTTAGCCGAGTATCGCCGGCGCGAAGAGAACCCTGGTCAAACCGAAACGACTCACCTAAAACTTTCGTGACATCACTCGCTGATTTGCCATCCGGTGGCGCGTCACGAGTTATATATTTCGGTACACCAGATATCGCAGTTGCTCCGCTTCGGGCGCTCGTAGATGCAGGTTGCAATGTTGAACTTGTAGTCACTCGACCCGACGTGCGCCGAGGGCGTGGAAACCAAACGAGTGCCTGCCCTGTGAAAGTCGCGGCTCTAGAAATGGGGCTTAAAGTTTCTCACTCATTGAGTGATGCAGTCGCATTAGTTGGCAAATCAAATGACTTACTTGGGGTTGTCGTGGCTTATGGCGAATTAATCTCAATGGATGTGCTGAGTGTTGTGCCAATGATCAATGTGCATTTTTCGTTGTTGCCTCGCTGGCGCGGAGCAGCGCCAGTTGAGCGTGCGATTCTCGCTGGCGATGAAACAACTGGCGTGTGCATTATGAGAGTCGTAGAGTCTCTTGACCAAGGCGAAGTTTTTGGTGGTATTGAGATGCCGATTTCGTCTACCGACACACTCACCTCGTTGCGTATGAAATTGCTAGATGCTTCGCTTCCGCTATTGGTTAGTGCTGTCAAAAATGGATTAGGTGATGGCGTTGCTCAAAGTGGAGAGCCGGTCTACGCCAAAAAAATCTCTAATAGTGATTTACAAATTAATTGGAGCAATACTGCAATTCAAATAGACCGTCTGATTCGCGTCGGCGGGGCGTACACGCATATTGGTGGCAAGAGACTCAAAATTGTGAAGGCGCGCATTGTCGCAGAATCAATGACGACCACAAGTTACGGAGCGATCAAGATAATTTCTCGACACGAGTGCGAAGTGCAAACCGGCTCTGGCAGTATTTCGCTGATTGAAGTGCAACCCGAAGGTAAATCAGTTATGAAAGTTGACGGTTGGCTCAATGGGGCGAGAATTGAAACCGGCGCTGTTTTCAGCAGTTAGTTTCGGCAGAAACTTTAAACTAGCCAGTTTCGCTAGTTAACCTAACTAGTTAACTTAACCCAGACAATGCGGATATTGGCCAGCGCATCTTTAAACGTTGCATAGTCATCGCCAAGACGATCGCCAAGAGTGTCGACAATCGCAGCCAGGGCGTCTATGGCCAATCGTGCATCATCAAGTCGTGGAGGATTCGCGCCTAAGTGAATGGCTGCAAGTTCGTAAAGCCCGACTACGTGGTTTGCCACGACTACATTGGCCGGGGTCTCAGCTAGGCGAGCGCGAGCGTCGGCCAAAGCCTGTGCTTGTTCTGGGGTGGGGTTCTGATCCATATGCGCTACCATTATGGCAGCGATAACGGCAGTGTAAATTGCCTTTGTCAAACAGCAAAAGTGGAAACTAGTTTCCCACCTAGCCACCAAGATTTGCGATGTTCGAAATTTGAACTTGCCGATGAGTGCGTCTGGGTCGAGCTGATGCGAGTGGCATTGCCACCGCGTATCTCGACTCTCGTGCGTCGGCAAACTTAAGTTTGAACTTCGAGTTTTATCCAATACGAAGAGGAGGCACAGCCGCTTGTCAAGCAGTGAACAGTCATAGCACCGCCAACAAATGAGCCACGCTACAACGACCGAATTCGAGCCAAACAGGTTCGTCTCGTCGATGCAGATGGATCACAAGTCGGAGTCGTCAGTATTGAAGATGCACTTGA
>JAPKZT010000252.1 GCA_026393655.1 Actinomycetota bacterium
GATGCATTGGCAACATTTCGAAAATTCAACTACGAGAATATTTATATGCGCCGCGAGTCGCGGGCGCAAGCCGAATCAGTAGTTCGGTTGTTGCGCGCTCTTATTGAGCATTACGTGGCTAATCCACAACTAATGTATGCGCCTCTCGAGCGAGAACTATTTGATGCACATAGTGCCGAAGCGACGAAACTTGCAGTCACATACGTTGGCGGAATGACAGATCGTTTCGCATGTCGACAGGGTGTCAATCTGCTCGGCTGGCGAGAATCGCAATTACCACAAGGCATTGGCATTTAGCCTTTAGAGTGGTTTTTACATGACTCAAATTATTTCAAAACAAAAAATGTGGATTGATACGGATACTGCATCTGACGACGCAGTCGCGTTAATTCTTGCATTAAAAAGCCCGACAACAAATGTGATCGGTATTTCGATAGTTGCCGGTAATGTGCCAATAGATCTGGGTGTGCAGGCGGCGTTATACACAATTGAGATGTGTCAAGCGAAAGTTCCAGTTCATGTTGGCGCGATTAAGCCTCTTGTGAGATCTTTTTCTTCTGCGCAAAATGTTCATGGCACAGACGGCATGGGCGATATCGGGCTCAAGTTGAGTGGTCGAACCCCGACGTCTCATGAAGCAGTTCGCCAAATAATCGAAACCTTTAGATCAGCACCTGGAGAAATTGATTTGGTAACTCTCGGGCCACTAACGAATATTGCATTGGCACTGTCGATAGAGCCCGAGTTCGCCAAGTGGGTTAGGCGTTGCATAATCATGGGTGGCACGGGCGTATTGCCCGGCAACGTCACTGTCGCCTCAGAATTTAATGTTTGGGCCGACCCAGAATCAGCGCGAATAGTTTTTGACTCAGAGTTACCACTTGAGATGGTCGGTTGGGATGTGTCGGTTGCCGATGCAGTTATCTCCGATGAACTCGCCGCCGAATTTAGCGGATTGAGCGACCTTGGTAAATTCGCAATGTCAATTCAACGACAAGTGCGTGAGTTTTGCCGAACAGAAACAAAACTTGATGGCTTCGATTTGCCAGACCCAATCACAATGAGCGTGGCTATCGACCCGTCAATGTCGAGTTCTGAAATTCGCACGTATGTTCGTGTCCATCTTGGCGACGGTGACACTAGAGGTCAAACCATCATTGATCATCTAGACGTACTTGGCAGAAAACAAAACTGTCGAGTTGTGTTGCGCGTAGATCGCAAACGTTTTGTCGCGATGATTCGCGCTGCGCTAGCTAACTAGTAAAAGAAAACTAGTTAGATGCAGGATTAACGTCGACCACTTTGCGGCCACGACGCTCTGCGAACTTTACATTGCCGTGCACGAGTGCGAACAATGTGTCGTCACTGCCCTTGCCAACATTTTTGCCAGGGTGAACTTTTGTTCCTCGTTGGCGAATCAGAATTGTGCCAGCGTTAACAAGCGTGCTATCGAAAACTTTTACACCAAGTCTTTGAGAGTTTGAGTCGCGGCCGTTTCGTGTAGAACCGCCACCTTTGGTTTTTGACATTAGTTAGCCTTTCGCAATCGAGGTAATTTCAACAAGGCTATAGCGCTGACGATGGCCGAAGCGTCGTCGCTGATTGGTTCGACGCTTGTACATAAAGCCATCAATCTTTACACCAGCAACTTCGCCCAAAACTTTGCCCTTGACCGAAGCCTTGGCAAGTTGGGCAGGTGTGGCAAGCACTGTTTCGCCGTCAACGAGCATGACTGGTGTAAATGAAACTTCAGCACCCGTCGCTACACCCAAAAGCTCAACTTGAACCTGTTGGCCTTGAGCGACCTTTTCTTGTTTTCCACCTGAGGCAATAATTGCGTACATATTGAAACCCGATCCTATCTGTGTAATGACTGAACTTGTGTTGTTTTATGAGTAGATTCTGCGTTTTGTATCAATTTCTATCTTTCGGTTGCCTAGTCGAGCATCGAGTGGTCGACGATGATTCCGCGGCCTTCGCAAGTCGGACATGAGTCTACGAAATTAGTCAACAGACCCTCACCTATTCGTTTTCGCGTCATTTCAACAAGACCAAGTTCAGAAATATCAAATACCTGAGTGCGGGTCTTGTCGCGCGAAAGTGAATTTTTAAACCGATCTAGAACTTTGCGACGGTTCTCACGGATCTCCATATCGATGAAGTCAATAACAATGATTCCGCCGATATCACGAAGACGCAATTGTCTCGCAATCTCATCAGCGGCTTCAAGATTATTGGTGAATACTGTTTCTTCAAGGTTCGTTTTACCAACATTTTTACCCGTGTTAACGTCAATCACAGTCAACGCTTCAGTGTGCTCGATTACGAGCGAACCCCCCGACGGCAGCCAGACCTTAATGTCAAGGGCTTTATGAATCTGCTCGTGAACATGCTGGTTCTCAAACAGTGAGAGACCCTCTGCCTGAGTGTCATAAAACTCAACACGATCCAAAAATTCAGGATTAAAGTCGCCAATATATTGTCGCACTTCTTCGTAAAGTTCTCGCTCGTCAATGATGATTCCGCGATAGTCACTGCTGAATTCTTCACGGATAACACGCACTGCAAGTGGTGGCTCGCGATATAACAAAGTTGGCCCACTTGACTTCTTAGATTTCTCTTTGATTTCTTCCCATAACGCGAGCAATCTCGTCATATCGGTTTGAAGTTCATGCTCGGTCGCGTTTTCGGCTGCTGTACGCACGATGATCCCGTGTTCTTCTGGCTTGACGCGATCTAATATCGAACGCAATCGACGACGCTCGTCGTCTGGCAATCGCTTAGAGATTCCGTAAGTGCGCGAGTCTGGGATTAACACGACAAACCGACCTGGTAGTGAAACTTCTTGAGTAAGACGACCACCCTTAGCACCTATTGGATTTTTTGTAACCTGACACAAGATAAGTTGACGAGCCTGCAATACGTGCTCAATTCTTGGCTCGGGACCCTGCTCGACCACATCTTCTTTGTCAAATTGAACATCACCTCGATATAACACTGCGTTTTTCGGCGTACCAATATCAACAAATGCGGCTTCCATGCCTGGCAGAACATTTTGTACACGACCCAAGTAAATGTTGCCGTGAATTTGCTCGCTGTCATCGGCTGGACGACTGACATAGTGCTCGATCAAACTGCGACCTTCAAGCATTGCAACTTGGGTGAAATCTTTTCGAACCTGAACGACCATCATGTAGCGACCTAATGGCCGACCGTTGCGCTCTTTTCCGCGGCGGCGTTCAATTAATTCGGCGTCTGTTTCGACAGTGGATACAGGTTTTGAGCGAGAATTATCGCCACCAGGACGACGGCGACGATTACGACCCCCGCGACGATTACGCCGCACTGGTTTGTCACCATCTTGAGTGTCGCTCGTTTCCGAGTTTTCTGACGCAGAGTTGTTAGGTTTTTGTCGTCCTCGCTTTGTCAGGCCAATTCTCTTTGAAGCGTTTGATTCAACCTCATCCCCTGGCACAACTGGTTGAACCGGTGCGGGTCGTGTGTCGCCAATTTGTGGCTTTCGCACCAGCGCCGCATCCGCAGCTTCAGGTGAGACTAACCGACCTTCTCTTGGGTGTTCTGGTAACTCTGGGTAACTCATCTTGCTAATCCTTCTAAATCTTATAAAACGAAGACCGTCGAACGGTTTCGTCAATCACGATCTTGCACTAACACAGGAGACTGAGCGCGCTAAATTCGTAAAATCGAACTGGTGGGGTTCGCACCCCGTGGCTACAGGCTACTGCCCAGCCACCGCTCTCGGACGTTTCTTCAACTAGCGGAGACGACGCATATAAATACTTTGCATCAAACCCATCAATATCCCGCTTGAAGCCAGATGTGAACCTCCATAAGAGATAAACGGAAGAGGCAGACCGCTTACTGGTGTTGCCCCAATTGTCATGCCAATGTTCTGAAAAACTTGAAATAACAACATCGTGAAATATCCGGTTGCGAGGAGGCGGTCAAATCGATTTCGTGACAACTTTGCAATCACCCAAACTCGCCAACAGATAACTGCGAAAATTGCTAAAACAACAAATCCACCTAGCATCCCAAACTGTTCACCAATTGCCGAAAATGGAAAATCCTGAAATTGAACAGGGATAAACGCCCCGTTCGTGAGTGGTCCCTGCAAATAACCTTTACCGAAAAAACCTCCACTTGAAACTGCACGTTTAGCAAAGCGCACCTGCAAAACAATTCTCTGCAATGAGGGTTCATTTGAGTCCTGATTAAACCAAGCATCAAATCTTCTCATTTGATATTTGTCAATAATTCCAGATAGTGCGAAGGCAATGGCAGACGCCGTAGCCAAAAGCGTCAGCATTATGACCCACAAACGCTTGGCACCTGAGAGCAATAAAATGCCAACTACTCCTGCGACAAGGACTGTTGCCGAACCTAGATCAGGTTGGGCCAAAATAAGAATAAACGGCATCGATAAAATCAACACGGCAACAACCAGTTCATGATAATTAATTTGATCTCGCGCCGCATCAGACGTGTAAGCCGCAATCAAAATCAAAACCGTGACTTTCACCAATTCTGCTGGTTGAACCGAAATGGGGCCCAAGTCAAAAGATAATCTCGCACCGCTGCTCACCGCACCGATTACAAGAACAAGTAGTAGCAGAAAAATTGAGCCCGCATACAAATACACCCCGCGCTCGCGAATCAAGTCATGCCCAAGACCCATAACCAGGAACATCAACCCCGCAGCAAACAGAACGAAAAATACCTGACGTTGTACATAGAAATATTGGTCAAAGCCTTGGTTCAAGAGTCGCTGTCTGGTCGCAGAATAGACGGTGAACAAACCGAAAATACTCTGCAAAGTCACTGCAGCCAATAAAATTAAATCAATGTTCTTCCAAACTGAGGCGACGTCATAAGTCTGCTTAAACCATTGAGAATTTTTGATTTGAGGTATGAATCTTGACATTGCTACTCGCGAATATCCGCTGCACCGCTGACAAGACAAAGTGGATTACGCAACCGAACTGGTTGAGCGACAATATTGCTTGCCTTATCTAATGGGTCAGCCGGCAGCACGGCGTCATATTTGTACCCGCCATTGAGAGCGGTAAAAATACATTTAACAACAGGTGCTGCCGCCTGAGAGCCGTAACCAGATTTTTCTAAATATGCATAAACCGTATACGGATGATTTGAGTCCAAACTGAAGGCCCCGAATGCTGAAGAGTCGTTCCATGGCAAGTTGTTTAAACCCTGCGCTGTCCCAGTCTTTCCGGCGATTGGCAACGCTGCATAGTTGTAGTTGCTAAATAGATTCTCGCCTGTTGTCTTGTGATAATAATCAAATGTGACACCAGGTCCAGTTATCGCTCGCGCCATACCTCTAACTATCGGCTCCCTGATATTTTCAGTCATTTCAATTCGTCGCTTTGGTGAAATTGGCACCAGGTTTTTCACAATCTGGGTTGTCGTCAAATCGGCAAATCCCGGTCGCGCATCTCGAGTTCCTGGAGCTAGTAATGAAACAGCAACTCGGGGCTCATAAACCCGACCGCTATTTGCGATTGCCGAATATGCAAGAGTCATTTGCAACGGAGTAACCGACAATAACCCCTGACCAATAGCAAACAAGACTTGGTCGCCAACGTAATATGCCTTTCCAGCTTCCTGTGTAATCACCCCCATATTCGCCAGCCGCTTTTTTAATTCCTTACTCGGAATTGTCCCTGCGTATTCATATGGCAAATCAATATTTGTTGGGGATCCCAGACCGAATCTACGAATCTCTTGTTCTAAAATAGGCGCATATCCTCGCTCTGTGAGAATTTGTTCACCGATTTTGTAGAAAAAAGTATCGCTTGAAACCGCGATTGCTGATTCAACATTTACTTGGCCATAACGGCAAGGAAGACCAGTTGAACGACAAATTGCATTTCTGAAAACACACTTGACGCCATCTTGGCATTTTTCTTCAGCGATACTCGCGAGTTTGTAAGTGCCGCGGTCGTCGAAAGTATATTTATCACCATTAGGCAACTGCCCGGTAGCAAGTGCTGCGTATGCGACGAGTGGTTTAAACGTCGAACCGACGTTGTACCGACCCGATACTGCGCGATTTACAAGTATCGATAAGTCCGGATCATCAGTTCTCGGAAACAATTGAGAAAACTTGTCTTTCGGTAATCCTCCGTCGAACCAGCGTAAATCAAACCTTGGATACGAAGCCATAGCAATCACTCGCCCATTATTGTGATTCATCACCACGACTGATCCGGCAGGTGCTTTGTAGTAGTTAATTTCGGCGTAGCGAGGGTCAGGTGTGCCGTCGGGCATCTTGACTTGACCTGCCTCAACACGACGACGAACAAGCAATTGGGTTTCAAGTGCTTGCTCAGCGAATTGCTGAACATCTAAATCAATTGAAAGTTGTAAGTCGTTTCCCGTGACTGGCTCAACTCGCTCGACGAGTCTAAGAATTGTGCCTACAGCATCAACTTCGTAGCGCACATACCCTGGAGTTCCACGCAACAAAGTTTCATAACTCTCTTCGACGCCGTATTGACCAACTCTTTCATTGGGGTCATAGCCAATTGATTTGTAGTAGAGCAAGTCGTCTTTAAGAATGGCACCCATGTAACCCACAACATGACCACCTAAAGCCCCAAATGGATAATTTCGTCGCCATTCTTCGCGAACGTAAATGCCGGGATAATCCTCGACGCGCTCCATTAGATAGAGCGCCAACTCTTCAGACACACCTTCGCTCAAAGGGATTGCTTCAAATGGGCCATAGCGTTCGTCAAGCATTCGTTTGATTAACACTTCAACCGGAATGTTTAGCGGACCCGAAAGACGCTGCGCCAACTCGTTTCTCTGCGCTGATTTGCGCACGACAGAGTGATCAATTGTGACAACAAGTGTTCGCCGATTATCGGCGATGACTCTTCCTGCAGAATCAAAAATCCGACCACGCTCAGGCAATAAATTAATTGTTCTAGATCGAACTTTACCGATGATCACCTCAACATCTCGAGATGCAACTGCCTGTAAAAACCAAAGTCTCGCGCCCAAAATACTAAAAAGAGTGATCCCTAAAAAACCTAAAATAATGAGTCGCTTTGGCGCACGACCATCTATTTGTGTAGACATTAACTATCTTTCTTTCTTTCGTTCGCTTAGCGTCCAGCGCGTGATCAAAAAAAATCCTGGCGATAAAAAAACATTGATCGTTGCTACCACAGCAAAAATCTTGAGCAAGCGAATCTCTAGAACGACACCTAAACCAACCATTGCCTGGGCGATTAAAAGATAGATTTCACCGATGAGCGAAACGAATGCAATTGAGATAATTCGTAGCCACCAAATTGGACTCGGAAAAAAATATAAATATAACCCTGCAGTTGCGCCAGTTATACCAAGTGTGATTGAACCTAAACCTGCGGGAGTTGAAACTACAAAATCAAACATTAGTCCCGCGATTAATCCAACGATTGCACCATTGCTGATTCCGAACTGAATTCCCGAGCAGATTACAAAAAGTAGCATTATTTGCCCTGCGACGCCGTATGGTCGAAGTTCATTGAACAAAGTTGTCTGAATAGCCAAAACAACTAGAAGCACGAGGACCAATCGAGTCCAACGACTTGCCAAAATTATTAACAGTCGATTCAAGGAGATTTCTTTTCAGTGATTGGTTGATACAGCAAAACACGCACAAACGATAAATTTGTTAATTCGGCGGCAATTTCAATCTCAAGCAGTGGACCAGCAGACCCAACTCTCTCAACCACACGAGACACAACGCCAATCAAAACGTCTGGAGGTGCGAGGCTGCGCGAACCACCGGCTGTCACAATCGGTACACCCGCTTCTATCGAACCAAATCGCAATGAGTTATCTATAAATCTCACGGTCGGCTGACGCGTCGGACCATTACCTTGAATAACACCAGTTTCGCGAACATCGAGTTCACTTGCAGAAGGAATCGTAATTGAGGTCAATCCTTTTGGAGTGGCCGGCAAAGTTGTCACAACGGCTGTGAAACCAGCAATCGGGATCGTCGTAGTTGTAGTCGTTGTAGTCTCAGCATCGGGAGTATTTGAAATTGGTTCAAGTGGCACCGCAGTAGAAGTGGTCACACTGGTAATACCCAACACAGTTGACTCAGTTGACTTTCGCCCTGTGCTTACCACTTTTACAGAGATTGAAAAATCTGGGTCGGTAATCAGCATCACAAACGAACGGTTCGTGAAAACTTTTGTGATTTTTCCGATAAGCCCGGCAGCATTCAAAACCGGCATACCAACTCGAATACCACTCTCGGCACCTTGATTAATCTCTATAGTTTGTGAAAAACTCGTTGGCGACTCTCCGATTACTTGTGCTGTAACTGCGTTGATACCCGCCAAGGTAGGCAATCCGTTTAATGCAAGCAATTCTTGTGACAAGCGAACTGAAGCGGCGGCGGCGACCGTGGCACCTTCTTGTTGTGCGACCTGTTGTCTAAGTAACGAATTTTCGTCTAGCAATTTGTTGTAATGCGTAACTCCGTACCATGCGTTTCCAACAGGTCGCGTAATGACCCTGGCAACGCCCTCAACCGGGTAAAACAGAGTTCCGAAAACTGATCTTAAACCAGCAACTTTAGGTGAATCTTGCAGATCAAGTGTGACCAACATGATTGAAGTCAACGTCAACAAGATGATCGCTCGCCGCTGAGTGGTGTTTTTAGACGCCATTAAGAGAGAGACCTTCCGCTTTGCGCTTCACTTTGTCTAGTCTTCGCCTTGAAGTGTTGATCCTTTAATTGCACCAAGATTGTCAAGCGAGTACCCAGCCCCAAGAACCACCGTAAGTAGCGGCTCTGGTGCAATGAATGCTTGAATTCCGGTTTCGTGGGTGATGCGTTCCTGCAAACCTGCGAGCATCGCACTTCCGCCTGTGATGTACATTCCGTTGCTAATTACGTCAGATGCTAATTCGGGTGGTGTTCGCTCAAGAGTTTTTTTAATCGCTTCTACAACCTTGTTCACACCATCATTAAGAATCTCTCTGATTTGCTCAGTCGATACTTCTTGCGTGCGGGGCAAACCAGTAGCAACATCACGTCCACCAACGTCTCCAACAATTTCTTGCGCAAGCGGCCACGCCGACCCCAGATGAATCTTCACTTCTTCTGCGGTATTTTCTCCAATATCTAATTTAAATATTCTTTTGAAACCCGCAATAATAATATGATTGAACTCATCACCACCGATACGCACCGAATTTTCAGTAACAATTCCGCCAAGAGAGATAACAGCAACTTCAGTGGTGCCACCACCGATCACAACAACCAAGTTTGCACTTGGCTCATAAACCGGCAAGGCTAAGCCGATTGCCGCTGCCATTGTCTTTTCAATGACTTCAACTGGTCGTCTGGCGCCAGCAAACTCTGCGGCATCTTTAAAAGCGCGACGCTCAATACCCGTAATTTCTGACGGGACTACGACAAGCAAAGTTGGTTTACCCCAGCGACTTGTCAAAACACGTTGAAGAAATTGTTTGAACATTTGCTCACAAAGTTCAAAGTCAACAATCACACCATCTTTAACAGGACGCACGAGCCGGATATTTTTTGGAGTGCGTCCTCGCATCCGCCTTGCTTCGTGTCCAACAGCAACCACTAAGCCACTGCGATTATCAACCGCCACCATAGTTGGTTCGTTTAATACGAGACCTTGACCTTTGACGAATATCAGAGTGTTGGCAGTACCTAAATCTACTGCGATTGCTCTACTCATCGAGAGAGGATTTCCTCCCGCCATTTTAGGAAATTTTCTTCTCGCTACCTGGAAAAAATATCTCTAACTCTCTGGCTGCCGATTCTGCCGAGTCGCTACCGTGCACGAGATTTTCGGTAAATAACGTTCCTAAATCTCCTCGAATTGTGCCTGGTGCAGCCGCCCGCGGATTAGTTGCGCCCATCATTGACCTAACGATCTCCCATGTATCTTGCGGACCCGACAGTGCGAGAGCGACAACCGGCCCGCGTGACATAAACGAAACTAACTCGGCGTAGAAGCCTTTACCTTGATGCTCTTCATAGTGGCGAGCAAGAATATCTTTATCTAAAGTACGCATTTGCATCGACGAGACAACCAAACCTTTGGCTTCGAAACGTCCGAGAATTTCACCGATCAGGCCACGCTCAACTGCGTCGGGCTTTAAAAGTACAAGTGTGCGATTTGACATGCCTTAAGGCTAAAGGAAGTTCTCGTGGCTCGCACGCTATGGGCGCTTTGTGGCTTTGCGCATCAGGAATGGCCGAGCAGCGCTGACGATATAGAGTGACCCGGCCACGAGAACGGCATCTTGAGGTTGTGCAAGTTTTAATGCAGTTTCACATGCGGA
>JAPKZT010000175.1 GCA_026393655.1 Actinomycetota bacterium
AACTGCATGACCTGATTGCATTGCAATCCGTCGGCAAACATCGTCGTAATCATCAAGATTGTGAAACACCCACCCACCGCCGTGAATAAAAACGCATAAACCTAAATTCTTTTCGCTAGACGGCGAATACAAACGCGCGGGTACACCACCCGCATTGACATCTCGAGACTCAAAAATTGGGTACTCAGAAGCATCATAATATTTGCGGATCATTGCTCGCGCCTCGGTAGGTGTCATCTGCTCAAGCGGTGGTTCGCCGCGCGAATCAAGTAACTCAAGAAAAGTTTTTGTCTGATGGTGAAGTGTCATGATGACAAAAGATTATCTAAAACCTTCACTTCACCAACAACTCGCCCATGCCCGAAAATCGGCGATGCAAATGCGCGCGGGTCAACACCAGAGATATCAATGTCAAGTGCAGTTAGCGCGGCACGCATCAATGGTGGTCGCGCGCGATTCGCGCCATCTGCGATCTTCAACGCAATCGCTCGACCGTCAGGCAACGCGGCAGCATAAACACCTTCGGCACCATCTTTAGCAACGAGACCAGCAATGCCCGACATCAGCAGCGTCACATCGCGCGTTGGCCCACCAACCATTTGTGGATGCTCACGCATTGCGTCTGCAACCACTCGCGCCGGCGAACTAGTTTTTGATATTGCGACCGCGCGAAATCCGCGCGCAAGACCGACAAGCGTCATTGCATGCGCTGGTGCTCCGCATCCATCGGTGACGATGTGTGCAACATTCTCACCAATTAGTTCGGGCATCATTTCTGTGATACAACGTTGCAACTCATGATCTTGATTTAAGTAACTTTCGTCGTGTGCCCAGCCACAGGCGACACAAGTAGCCAACATTCCAGAATGTTTACCAGAGCAATTCATTTGCAGCGAAGTTGCAACACCGCCGCCACGCACGACATCGCGCGCCGCATCGTCATCAAGTGGCAAATCTTTAGTGTTGCGCAAAGCATTTTCATCTAATCGAGCACTAGCCAAAATTTCGCGCGCGGCTTGCAAATGTTCGGGGCGACCATCGTGACTTGCACACACAAGTGCGAGAAGTTTCGACGGCAGTTTTAAACCTGCAGCCACCATCGCAGTTGCTAAAAATGGCTTAGTAGACGAACGCGGAAAGATTATTGCGTGCGGTGAACCAGCGCTAAAAGCAATTGATCCGTCTCGTTCAAGGCAAACGACGGAGCCGTTATGAAATGATTCTTGAATACCGTTGCGCAAAGTGTAAGCAACTGGCGTTGAGTCAGATGCTTGCATTGAAACTACTTAACTAGTTGTGCTAGTGCGTCGGCGCTTAACCCGTGAAATCACAAACCTTGCGAGAACCACGATGATTGCCAAGATAACGACCCATTGAAACACGCTGATGTATTTACTAATGCGATCCCATTGATCACCAAGTAATGCTCCAGCACCAATTAGAAAAATATTCCACATCAAACTACCGATCGCCGTATATATCGTAAATGGAATTATTTTCATCCGCCGAAAACCAGCCGGGATCGAAATTACCGCTCGAATCAATGGAACACATCGGCCAAATAACACTGTTGCGTTGGCGCGACGATCGAACCATCTCTCGGCTTTGTCTAACTCGGCCGAACTGATACCCACCCATTTGCCATATTGATTAATGAACGAATGTAAACGGTTTGGTCCAATCGCTGCAGCAATTCCGTACATAATTAGCGAGCCGACAACTGAACCAATCGTGGCAACGATCACCATAATTACTACTGACATGTCATCGCGTCGCGCAACAAAACCTGCATAGGGTTGGACGATTTCTGAAGGGATGACTGGAATTACGCTTTCTAAACCGACAAGTAGCGCAACTCCAAGATATCCAATTTTTTCGATGACACTTTCAACCCAAGTTGCGAGATCACCCAACATAATTATCCCCTTTATAAAAATCGAACAACTTAGCCGCGGCTGAGTTGCTTGCGATTCTTTGATTTTGATTTTCTGAAATCTGAGTTCATCAGTGCAATCACGTCAAGCGAAATCTCTTTCGGACACGCAGCAGAACATTCGCCGTGATTTGTGCAAGAGCCAAACTGATCATCCATTGAGTTGACCATTGCTTCAGCACGCTTAAATCGCTCAGCTTGACCCTGTGGCAAAACACTTAAGTGTGAAATCTTGGCGCCCGTGAACAAATTGGCAGCACCGTTCGGGCACGCAGCGACGCATGCTCCGCAACCGATACACGCAGCAGAATCCATCGCCGCATCGGCGACAGGTTTTGGCACCGG
>JAPKZT010000244.1 GCA_026393655.1 Actinomycetota bacterium
AAAGTATGAGGCCGATGACGCACTTGCATCTGCCGTTGCTGTTGCATGTGAGGACCGTACGGTGCACAAAGTGCTCATTCTTACACCCGACAAAGACCTGGGTCAGTGTGTGCAGGGCAAGCGTGTTGTGCAGTTTGACCGTCGCAACAACATCATGATTGATGAAGCCGCGGTGATAGAGAAGTTTGGTGTCGGCCCATCGTCAATTATTGATTACCTTGCACTCGTAGGTGATACAGCCGACGGATTTCCAGGTCTCCAAGGTTGGGGTGCGAAAAGTGCTTCAACTGTGCTGGCGAAGTACCAATTAATAGACAACATCCCCGACGATCACAACCAGTGGATCGCTGATGGCGTTACGGTTCGCAGTGCTGAAAAACTCGCAGCCACGCTGCGCGACAACCGCAAAGACGCCGCACTTTTCAAACAGCTAGCAACGCTCATTACAGATGTGCCGGTGGGGGATGTGGGCGATTGGCTATGGCGTGGCCCAACCGATCGCTTCGAGTTGGCGGCCAACAAACTTGGCTCACCGCAACTCATTGAGCGCCTATCACGACTAAAAAAGTAGTATTGGCTTATGAGTCAGCAAGTCGCCCAAGGCCTTGAAATCGCTGCAGTAGCACTCGTATTCACATTGACTGTTTTGTATCTAGCGCAGCGCCAACGGATATCTTTTCGTTACACGATGGGCTGGCTAACCCTCTGCGTAATCAGTGCATTTACTGGCCTTCTAATACCATTGATAAAGCCACTTGCCGCAAAATTGCAACTCGATGCATTCGCACTCATTGGTGCAAGCGCAATAATCATTCTTTTGGCTCTGTGCATTCAGCTTTCGATCAGTATCTCGGGTATGCAAAAGCAAGTGCAACAACTCAATGAAGACTTAGCTTTGCAGAAGAAGGTAGTAGAAGACATCCATGCTGCAAGTAAGTGAAGTTCTTGTAGTTATCCCAGCCTTCAACGAATCTAAATCTATTGGCCAAGTTGTTGACCAAGTCTCCTCTCACGGTTTCCAGGTTCTTGTGGTGAACGATGGAAGTGTTGACCAAACGGCAGACGTTGCGCACCAATATGGTGCCAATGTCGTTTCGCTTACACTGAATTCGGGTGTGGGTGGTGCCTTGCGCTGTGGTTTTCGCTATGCGGTTGAGAATGGTTTTACAGCTGTTATCCAGTGTGATGCAGACGGTCAACACCTCCCAAATCACCTTAGCGATTTAGTTGATGCCACAAATCGAACTGACGCTCACATGATGATCGGAAGCCGATTTGGCTCTGAGAGGACCACACATGATCCAAGCTTGCTGAGACGGTTTGCGATGCGGATGCTTTCAAAAGTTGCACAGCGTGCGACGAAACATATAATTACAGATTCGACATCAGGTTTCAGATTGATTCGCCAACCCCTGCTTGGCGAACTCGCATTAAATCTGCACGTGTATTATCTCGGAGATACTTTTGAAACCGTGGTCGTTGCAGGGCGAGCTGGATATCACGTCGAAGAAATTGGTGTTGCGATGGTGCCACGGTTGCACGGCAGATCGTCGTCGGGAAACTTCCGCTCGATATTGCTTA
>JAPKZT010000135.1 GCA_026393655.1 Actinomycetota bacterium
TACCGCGAAACAGTTCCGTATGTTGGCTTCACACCAACAACGCCACACAACGCAGCCGGCTGACGAATGCTGCCACCCGTGTCGCTACCGAGAGATGCTGCGGCGAAACCTGCAGCAACTGCAGCCGCACTACCGCCGCTTGATCCGCCTGGCACACGCGAGATGTCATGTGGATTTCTTGTCGGACCAAACGCCGAGTTCTCAGTGCTTGAACCCATCGCAAATTCATCGAGGTTTGTTTTGCCGACGATAACGGCGCCAGCGTTGCGCAATTTCGTAACAACAGTTGCGTCATATGGCGGCTTCCAACCTTGCAAGATTTTTGAAGAGCAAGTTGTCTCAACTCCTCGCGTGCACATGTTGTCTTTCAATGCAATGGGCACGCCAGCAAGCGCCCCAACTTTTTTGCCAGCCTTGACATCGTTGTCAATTTTTTCGGCGTCAAACCGTGCTTGGTCTGCGGTGACCAAATTGAAAGCATGAATCTCAGATTCTCTAGCACTGATTCGCTTCAAATATTCTTCAACTACTTCACTCGCACTTAATGTGCCACCGCTGACACCTGATGCAATTTCAACAAGCTTTTGCATTTGTTAAACGTCAAATCCAATAGTTGGCGGCACTCTAAAGCGTCCACTCTCGGCATTGGGTGCTTGACCAAGAACTTCATCGCGATCTAGCGATGGCGCAATGACATCTTCGCGCAACACATTTTTAAGTGGATATGGCTGCGTCATCGGCTCAACATTCGCGAGATCTAAAGCATCAATGTCGCGAAAGTGTTCGAGCATTCCAGCAAGTTGCGCCGTCATTTTTTCTGCCTCGTCTGTAGTCAAGCTCAGCCGAGCAAGTCGCGAGACTTTAATTACTGTTTCTTGAGAAATCTTTTCGGCCACGGCTTTAATTCTACGAGCCGATCGATAATTAGATACACGACGGCAAGCGTAAAAACCACGATTGATGTCCATTGATTTAATCTCATACCGCCAAAATGTTTTGCTGTATCAACTCTCAATGACTCTACGAAAAACCTTAAAAACGTATAACCGGCTACATACATCGCAAAAAGCCGTCCGTCTCGCGGGCGCCATTTTTGATCAATCTTGATTAAGGCAACACATATAAATAGGCAACCGAGTGACTCGTATAAAAATGTCGGATGAAAAGTCGTTCCGGCCGCAAAGCCTGCAGACTTCGCTTTGGCGGCTGAAATTTCTAAAGCCCACGGCAATGTTGTTGGTTTTCCGAAAAGTTCTTGATTAAACCAATTTCCCCATCGACCAATTGATTGAGCAAGGGCTAGACCAGGTGCGACACAAGTTAAGCCAACGGCTATTCCAAGTTTGCGTTGACGCGCGACAAAGATTCCAGCAATAACACCAACAAAAATTCCGCCCCAGATACCAAGGCCACCTTGCCAAATTTTCACAACATCAAACCAATGCCCGCGAAATCTTTCCATGTCAGTGAGCACGTGATATGCGCGAGCGCCAACAATGCCAATTGGTACTGCTGTCATCGCGATTGAACCTGCATCATCCGGGTGTCCAACGCCACGCTCTAGCAAACGTTTTTTAAATAACCAAACTGCAGCGACAACACCAAGTGCAATCATTAGTCCATAGGCGTTGAATCGCAACGAAAAAATTTCTATAGAGCCAGCAGATGGACTCGGCAAAGATGTAAGCACCGCCGTCATAATAGATTTATTTTGCTAACCCGTGCGAATTGATTCAATTGATGTACGGATCGTTATCGCTGCCAGGTTCACTCCACCATTCACTTGGATAACTAGTCTCCTGCCAATCCGTAAATGGATAAATGCAATTCACAGGGCACGCAGGCAAACATTTGTCACAGCCGCTGCACAATTCTGGAATAATCACGACATCAGTTCCAAAATTAAAAATCGCACCAAATTGTGGTGGGCACGCTCGAAGACACGCGTCACAATTTATGCACTCGGGCATCTCAATTCTTACTGGCGGATTCTGCCATTTTTCATTGCGTTGGTGTTGTGCAATTCGCTCTTCACGCGTTGCGCTCATAGAAATAGAGTTTAAACAGCAGTTGCTGTGACTGGCTTATTGCTGGTCTACTTAATACGTGACAACTGCAAAGCGTCAGGTTGAAATGGCTGCTATCACTTCGCTCGCACCCGTAGCGGCACTGTTTCCGACCTGGCTTGTCGCAATCGGAATCCTGTGGATTCCATTTTGGCGTTTTACTGATGTTTCATATTCGCTGTTTGCGTTCGCAGCAATCGCAATGGGAATAGTTTTATTCTCTAAATCTGTACAGAAAATATTTCTAGCGCGCCTGTTAGGTGCACGACAGCCGAACAATGCAGAGGCGGCAACTTTGTATCAAGCCTGGCGACGAGTGGCCAAAGCGAATCACATTTCACTTGACAGTTTTGTTTTGAAAGTCGTGGATACTGGAGAGATCAATGCTTTCGCCTCTGGTGGACACTTGCTGGTCGTCTCATCGTTCGCCGTTAACCAACTTGACAACAATGAACTGACCGGTGTTCTCGCTCATGAACTAAGCCACCATCTTGGATCGCACACTGTTGCACTCACGATCGCGCAGTGGCTGAGCATGCCGATTTTGCTGTTAGCGAAAATTGGGTTCTTCTTGCAGTTTATTGCTGAAGCAATTACAAATACTTTTGGTTCGCGGTTGAGAATTACTCGACTCATTGGTTTGCTTACCGCAGCGGCGCTGACTGTCGTCTCTTCTCTATTCGTGGCAGGACTCGTCGTTGCACAATCACTAAGTAACGCAGTCGGGCACGGATCAGAGTTTCAAGCAGACAGGCGAGTTGTCCAAATGGGTTTTGGGCGTGAACTATTGACTGCATTAAAGCGCGTCGAAACTGACTCATACTTTTTTGATGAAGCATCAAAAAGCTCATTAATTGTTTCATCGCACCCGCCAGCCGAAGAACGTATCAAGCGACTTGAGTCTTTGATGCGAATTGAAGATCCGTTTAGATGACAAGTTCAAAACTCATCGAAAATAAATTAAATCGATTAATTCTTGCTCTAGTAGCGGGGCTAGCAGTTGGATTCTCACTTCCGCCTTGGGGATGGTGGCCGTTGTCTATTTTAGGTTGCGCACTATTTTTTCAGATTACAAAAGCCGTCCGGAACTCTTCCGAACAATTTCTCATCGGTTTTGTATTTGGCTTTGCTTGGCTGGCACTTGGCATGAGCTGGATGTGGTTCTTAACAGCACCGGGTTACTTTGTTGCAGCGCTTCTATTCGCAAGTTTTCATGGCTTGGCCGAAATTATCGGCTCGCGTTTCAACTCACCAATGTTTGCCAGACCAATCGCTCACACATTGGCAGAAGTCTTGAGATTTTCATTTCCGTTTGGAGGTGTTCCGCTAGCGACATTGCCGATTGCAATTTCGCCGACTCGACTTGCTGATATCAGTTCAATCGGCGGGCCGATCCTTGTGACATGGTTCGTGTTGCAAACTGCGGCTTGCATCGTCGGCTATTTCAATAGACGCCAAAGTCGCCAACCAGTTGCGATTATTTTATTGCTTTTGATTATTTTACAGATTTTTGGACAGAGTTTTAATTCAGTAAATACAACAAGTCAAACTTTGCGCGTCGCAGCCGTGCAAGGTGGTGGACCACAAGGTGTGCTTGCGATTAACGCAAGCGCACGTGATGCGTTTGATCGACACTTAAAAGTCACCAAAACTTTGCGAACACAAGACAATCTAGATGTTGTCTTGTGGCCAGAAAATGCGATCGATGTTGCCGAATTTGCGAGTAGTCGTGAATATTTAGAAATTGCGAACGAGGCAAAGAGGCTTGATGCTCAATTCGTAGTTGGAGTCACCGAAGACGCAGGAACGAATCGTTTCACCAACGCCCAAATCGTCGTGCAACCAAATGGTGACATCACATCGAGGTACGACAAAGTTCGCCGTGTGCCGTTTGGTGAGTATGTGCCGGCTGGTTTACGAAGTTTTCTCAAATCTATTGGTGCACCAGTAAATCAAATACCAAGCGATGCTGTTGCTGGTCAAGAACCAGCGTTACTTAATTTGCAACAGACCGATGTCGCTGTAGTTATTTCTTGGGAGGCTTTTTTTGCTGGACGTGCAAATAGTGGTGTCGAATCTGGTGGAACAATTCTTTTTAATCCAACAAATGGGTCAAGCTATACCGGCACGATTTTGCAGTCGCAACAATTGGCAACTAACTCTCTTCGAGCGCGCGAAACTGGACGTTGGACAGTTCAAGCAGCAACTACCGGTTTTAGCGCGGTGATCACTCCGCGGGGCGAAATCACCCAAAGACTTGGCATCGGAGAAGCAAACGTGATTGTTGCAGATATTCCACTAAATACTGGTCGAACTATTTATTCATATCTTGGTGATGGTGTGTTTATAATTCTGCTGATGACTAGTTTATTTTTTTGCCGACCGGTGCGACGCACCAGAAATCAAAATGTCCTCTGACGATCTCGTTATCACCAGTGACAACGTGCGGTGCATAGTTAGTCCAAATGTAGGTGGTCGGTTGTCGTCAATTATCGCCTTCGGCCGAGAATTGTTGATAACCAAAAACGACGAAACAAATCCGCAAAAGTGGGGTTGCTACCCGATGGCGCCCTGGGCGGGTCGTGTTCGAAACGGAGTTTTCACACATCAATCAAAACAACATCAACTTGAAATCAATATGCATCCTCATGCAATTCATGGAACTGTTTTAGATCGCCCATGGAAATTAATCGACTCTGACTCTTCAAGTGTCGCGATGAAAATAGATCTTGGTGCTAACTGGGGATTTTCTGGTGAAGCGACTCAAACTATTTCGGTGATTGACGATGTGATCGAGTTTCATTTGATGGTTGAGACTGATGATGCATCGATGCCAGCACAAGTCGGCTGGCACCCATGGTTTGCTAGACCATGCACATTGAAGACTGATTTTTCAAATATGTATCTTCGTGACGAATTTGGAATTCCAACAGGCAAAAAAATCACACCTCCAGTGGGCCCACACGACGATTGTTTTTCGGATTCGCTAACTACACCAACGCTCAATTTTGCTAACAAAGTTCAACTAGTGATTCAAACTGACTGTTCACATTGGGTCGTGTACGACGAACCGCAACATGCAATATGTGTTGAGCCTCAATCTGGTCCCCCCGATGGATTCAACATTGAACCGCTGGTAATCACTCCTGATATTCCACTCACCCGATTTATGAGGCTTGTAATTAGCGAACTATAAAAAGTGTGTTGATGGTTCGCTAATAGATTGGCCAAACACGAAACGGTAGGATTTAATAATGACGAAACCGTTTGATGTCAACGGCCCGTTGCGAATTGCATACCTTACTTACCGTGGCAAACCTCATGTTGGCGGTCAGGGCGTTTACACGCGACATTTGACCAAAGCGTTAGCCGACCTCGGTCACCATGTTGAAGTTTTCAGTGGTCAGCCATATCCGGTTCTAGACGAGCGAGTTCAACTACACAAGTTGCCGAGCCTAGATATCTTCAACGATCACAACCCTGGACGATTTCCTGCCTATTGGGAGTTAAA
>JAPKZT010000174.1 GCA_026393655.1 Actinomycetota bacterium
CATCGCCAATGGCACACGAACACCCCACAACACTTGTCGTTGCGTTGCACCAAATGTTGTTGCTGCCTCAAGTGATTCATAATTAACTTGGCGGATTCCAAGACTGGTTAACCGAATACCTGGCGGAATTGCGTAAACAACCGCTGCGACGATGCCAGGAACAGGGCCGACAGAAAAAATCATCACAAACGGAATTGCATAAACAAGAGACGGAATAGTTTGCATTGCATCGAGAACCGGCGAAATTATTGCTTCGGCGCGTGGTCTTCGTCCGATCCAAATACCCAGTGGCAAAGCAATTAAAATTGAGATGATCACAGCAACAACGGTTTGAGCAAGCGTGTCAACCGAATCTGGCCATCTACCTGTCAACCCAATAAATGTGACGCCACCGGCAGTCAACAACGACAACTTCCAGCCGGCAACGTAATAAGAAAACGCACTAGCGACAACAACAATTGCTTGCCAAGTAATCGTCTCATTGAACAGAGTTTGTGCTCGCACAAGAATCTCACGCACAACAAAATCATTGAACGGTCGAGTTACGACGTCAAACGTCGTGCGAAACCATTTGAAACCAGTATCAATCGGGTCGGCGAACGAAGTGCCCCACGAGAACGGAAACTCAATCCAACCAAAAACTCGACCGATAACTGCTGCTACGGCAAGACAAATTAACGCTATATATAAGGTATTGCGTTTGATGCGGATTCTTTGCACGCCAGGTGTTGCAACCAGCGACATGCTGACGCGATCGAGCACGAGTGCAACTGCCACAACTGCCAAACTTACAATCAGCCCGCGACCGGCTTCGAGACGACGCACCGACTGATTAATCTCTTGGCCTAGACCACCTGCGCCGACAAGCGTTGCGATCACGACGATGCCGAGCGCCATCATCACGGTTTGATTAATGCCCGTAATAATTGATGGCACCGCCAATGGCAACTGTACTTTTGCAAGCACTTGTCGCTTGGTTGCACCGAACATTTGCGCTGCTTCGATCGCAGATTTTGGCACTTGCTGAACTCCGAGCGCAGTTAGTCGAATCATCGGTGGCAATGCGTAAATAACGGTGGCAATTGCTGCAGGTGCTGGGCCGATGCCAAAAAATAAAACTATTGGGATTAGATAAACGGTTGCTGGCACAGTTTGCATGCCGTCAAGAATCGGTCGCAAAATCGTATCCGAACGTTTATTCAGCGCAGTTAGTACTCCGAGTGGTACGCCGATCACGACACATATCAATACCGAAACAGCCATTAACGAAATAGTGATAATGCTTTCAGACCAAACACCAACAATGCCTGGGTAGATAACTGCGAACGCAGTGAAGGTTGCCAATCCCCATCTTCGTGTGCGAGCGATAACGACAAACACAACAATCGCCGGAATAAACCAAGGCAACCACGTAAAAAACGATTCAACACTATTGAGACCAAACTCAACGACCGAAATCAGCGGATTGAAGAAAAACTTAAACGACCAATTGCTACTGCGATTTTTGCGAACCCATGACTGCACCCCAGTAATTGGTTCAGCAAGACCAATGTTTAGCGATTCTGGAAACCCACGAGTGCCAAATGTTTGAGCCGCAATTATTAAAACAAGTAAGCCGCCGATTCGGCTTTTCATTTTTGCTCAGCCTGCAAAATCTTGGCAACACTTTGACGATTGACGATGCCGATTGCCTTGTTGCTCGCATCTGTAACTGTGATCGCTTCATCGCCTTCAAGCAACATCGGAATAATCGTCTCGATTTTCGCAGTCGACAGCACGGTGCGACTATTTGATGCTGCTGTGCCGGCAACAGTTACTGTTTTGACGCTCAGCACTTTGGCGCGTGGCACATCATTGACAAATTCACGAACATACGGTGTGGCTGGCGACGAAACTATTTCTTCTGGGGTGCCAACTTGGTCGAATGACCCATCTTTCATAATCGCAATTCGATCGCCTAGTCGCAGTGCTTCGGCAAAGTCATGAGTAATAAACACAACCGTGCGTTGCATTGTTTTTTGCAATCTAATTAGTTCGTCTTGCATTTCTTTGCGAATTAATGGATCAAGCGCAGAAAATGGTTCATCAAATAACAAAATCTGCGGGTCAACGGCGAGCGCGCGGGCAAGACCAACACGCTGTTGCATACCACCAGAAAGTTGTTGTGGATAGTGATTAGCCCACCCGTCAAGACCCACAGTCTTTAAAATCTCTGTTGCTTTTGCAATGCGTGTTTGCTTGTCAATTTTCTGCACTTCAAGTCCGTAGGCGATGTTTTCAATTACTTTGCGATGCGGAAACAAACCGAAATGTTGAAATACCATCGACATTCGACCACGTCGAACTTGACGCAATTGCTCTTCGTCCATCGCTAATAAATTGTCGCCATCGAGAAACACCTCACCTTGAGTTGGTTCAATGAGTCGCGATAAGCACCTAATCAAAGTTGATTTGCCGGAACCTGATAATCCCATAACTACAAAGGTTTCACCACGTGCAACGCTGAACGAAACATCGCGCACTGCGACTGTTTGCGCAGTCTGCTGCAAAATCTCATTTCGGCTAACACCAGTTTTAGCTAGCTCGATAGCGCGACTGCCGTCGCCTGGGCCAAAAACTTTCCAAATATGACGCAGATCTAACGCTGGTAAATCCCCCGAGTCCATTCACGAAAGATTAGTGCGACCTATCGGTTGCAGACCAAAATTGCTAAGGTAAAGCGAAGCCTCATTCGGGGCACAATCCAAATTAAGGGGATAAATATGGGATTACGGAACAAAAAATTTACCGTCGGTTTGTTTGCCGTCGGAGCATTGTTGTTTGCCGCATGTGGTGGCAGCGATAGTGCAACCGAGGCTGTCAGCGAAGATACGACGGCAGCGGCGGCAGAGGCAACAACAGGACCAGCATGTGCGGGTACTGAGACGATCAAAATCGCACGCAACAACTGGACTGCCTCGGCGATTGAAGTTGAGATTGTTAAGCAGTTGATTGAAAAGAACCTCTGCAACCCGGTTGAAATTGTTGACATTGACGAGAACGCAATGATTCCTGGCATGTCAAGTGGTGAGATTGACGCCAACGTTGAAGTTTGGCCGTCGGGTTTCACTGCTGAAGAGCAAGCATTCGTTGATGACGGTTCGGTTGTGAATATGGGATTACTCGGAGCAGTTGGCAAAATTGGTTGGTTCGTTACACCAAATGCACTTGAGCAGTTTCCACAACTTGCAACTTGGGAAGGTCTTAAAGACCCAGCAGTCACCAAAGCATTTGCAACTGCAGCAACTGGTTCAAAAGGTCGCATGTTGGCGATGGATCCATCGTTTTCTGGCTATGAAGAGCAGATCGTCAAGAACTTGAAGCTTGATTTCAAAGTTCAGTACTCAGGTTCTGAAGCCGCAACTCAAGCAGAAATAGTTGCATTAACTGAAGCAAAAAAGCCAGTGATCATGTACTACTGGATGCCATCTGCTGCGGTTGGTAAATACGGACTGATCAACATTGTGTTGCCAAAAGCAACAGTTGATTGTGCAACAATGGCAGACAAGTGCGACGGCGATTATCCAGAAGATGTGCTGTTCAAAGTTGCATCTGCAAAACTTGAAGCAAAAGATGCCAACGTCTTTAAGTTCTTCAAGAACTACCAGATGTCGACTGCTGATCAGTTGGCAACATTGCCAGCCGTTGAAATCGACAGTCGCCCTGCAGCAGAAGTTGCCGCAGAGTGGATTGCCGCAAACGAAGCAGTTTGGTCGGCCTGGTTTAAGTAAGCACAGTAAAAGTAAGCCGCTTTAAATAAACTAATTTCAGTAATTCATAATTTTGAGATTGAAATGGCGGGCCTTCGGGCCCGCCATTTTTGTTTAAGCCACAAGATGAAGGTGCCATAGATATGAACGCATTGCCTATTAGTTACGACCCGTCAATGCTCGGCGCCCATGACTGGGGCTTTCCGGTTCCGATTGCATACGGGCCCGGTCGATTAGCAGAAATCGGGCAGCGATGCTTTGCGCTCGGCATAAAAAATCCGCTAATCGTCACTGACCGCGGTAGTCGCAATCTTGAGTTTATTTCTCGCCTACAAACATTTCTCGGCGAGGCAGGTTTGCGGTCGGCGCTATTTTTTGAGATTTCACCGAACCCGATTGACACTGAGATTAGTTTCGGACGTGCGGCGTTTCGCGATGGCAATCACGATGCGATCATTGCAATCGGTGGCGGCAGTGCAATGGATGGTGGCAAGGCAATCTGTTTGACCGCCAATAATTCGATTGACCTTTGGGATTTTGAATTCGAACAACCTGCACCGAAAATTGCGAATGAAAATATGTTTCCGAAACTAATAACTATCCCGACAACTGCGGGCACAGGTGCTGAAACCGAAAGTACCGGCATGGTTACTGATTCGGCAAAAGCAATGAAGTTCTGTGTCTGGCACCCAAACCTTAAGCCGTCGCTCGCGCTTCTAGACCCTGAACTGACTGTCGGTTTGCCGGTAAATCTCACAGCATGGACAGGTGCCGATGCTTTGGTTCACGCGATCGAGGCATTTCTAGTGCCCGGTTTTAATCCGCTTTGTGATGCGCTGGCACTCGAAGCATTGAGTCTGATTTCAACATGGCTACCGAGTGTCGTCGCCGAACCTCAGAACATCACCGCACGCGGCGGCATGCATGTCGGGTCTTGTCTGGCCGGAATATCTTTTCTGAAAGGTCTCGGCCTAGTTCATGCGATCTCGCACATGATCGGTGCTGAGTTCAACACACATCACGGTTTGACGAATGCAATTATTTTGCCGGTCGTATTGCGTTTTAATTTGCCCGGAATGGACGACAAAGTGCGGCGCATGGCCGAGGCGATGAAACTGCCCGATCATTCAATTGATGGATTCATCTTTGCAATTGAAGCGATGCTCGATGAAATAAAAATTCCAAAATCGTTGGGCGAAATTGGCGTGCCACTCGATTGTGCAGAGCGGATAGCCACTAAGGCGCTGAAAGATTCTGCAGCACGAACGAATCCGCGTTCAGCCACATTGGCCGAGGTTCAGGTGCTGACCCAAACTGCAATTGTTAATGCACGGTGAACAAAAAGCAACGCCTAGGCCGCACAGGTTTATCTCATCGGTCGTTGCAAAGTGATTTAGCATTAATTAGGCTAATCCGATGTTCAAAACCTTTAAAATAATCGCAGTAGTTGTTGCCAGCGTTTTAGCAATTGTCGTCCCATCTCAGCAAGTATCAGCAGCAAGTGTCGGCGGGTCGTGTTCACGAGCAGGGATCTTGGGAGGCTCCGCGTCTAATCCTCTTATCTGCACCAAAGTTGGCAAAAAGCTTAAGTGGCAAAAAGCGCCTGCTTTGCCTACTCAAACTTCACCAGTAGTTACAACTGCAACAACTGTCGCAACTGCAACAACAGTGGCAACCGTTGCAACTACGACAACGGTTGCGACAGCAACTTCAAGCACAAGCGGGATCGTCACCAAGAACGAATGTCCTACCGCAAGATTCCCTAACCTGTCTGGTTCTGTTGGCGCTGGCTCAGGTTACGCGAAACCTACGATCTCGGTTTCTTGTACAGACTCGGTCGTAACTGTTTCATCAAACAACATGATCGGTTACCCGTTTGTCGCCGTAACACCAAATGCACTTCGCCCGCAAAACTTTGTGTGGCGAATTGCACGAAACCCGGCTGTTGCCGCATCGCCAACTCTGATTGTAAGAAACGGTATGCCAACAATGGGTACGCTCGGCTTTACAACAACTGGCCTTGCAATCTATGGGCCAACAGAAGGGCCGATACCTGCTGAGACACCTTATGGTGATCCAAATAGCAACGGTTTGCTCGACACTTGTGGTGGTCACACTGGCCCATCGGCTGAATATCACAACCACGTTTTGTATCAGGTCGCGGCATGCAATTTAAATAGTCTCGCGGTACTCGGATATGCAATTGACGGTTTTCCAATTTACGGACCAACTGCATGTCTTAACGTCGCGTGTACCTCAACAGGCACTGTTCGATCTGGTTACACAAAAATCGGTAACCCAGCAACAAACGTATGGAGCGCATACGCGTATACAGCAAGTTCTGACGCACTTGTACTCGACGCATGCAACGGTCGCACCCAGCCTGACGGTAGTTACGGCTATCACGCTGTGACTGCATTCCCTTACATTCTGGGATGTCTAAAGGGCTCGGCAACTGTGCAATCTGGTGCCGCTGCTGCGCCAATGCCAGCAATGACTAACGACAGCGATCAGCCACTATCTCTGAAAACTATTGTTGCTAATTCAAGAATTTCAAACGAAGGACTCTCGGTCTACTGCGTAGTTAACTCTCTTAACTAACAGTAACCGGCTGCTTACTATTTCTTTTTATAGCCACTTGGGCACTTCGGGCTTACGCCCGTTACTTTTTTAGTGACCTTACCTTTGACACAAGTGATAGTCGACTTTGCAGACGCTGTCGTGCCGGTTGTGATTGAAATTTCAGCAGAAGACTGTTTTATTGCAATCGTGCCGCGCTTAATTGTGTAAGTTGCGTTTACACCTTGGCCTGCAGGTGCAGTTGCAAAATAAATACGAAAAACATTTGTTGAAACTTCATAACCGGTTGGGTCGAGCCGACTTAAATCTGAACTTGAAATCTTTTGCGGTGTTGACCAAGTCAAACCGTCGTTTGAAGTTGCAACATAAAGTTTCTGGACTCGGTCACTACAACCTGGCCCGTCAGCCAAGACCATTATCCAGTCGCCAGTTTTCGCGCGGAGAATTTCTGGGTCAACACTTATCCCATTTTCTAAACGCCAACCCGCTTCTTTTGTAAACGTGACTCCGTCTGCGGAAATATAACTCGCAAGTTTTTCTGTGCAACTGCCGTCTGATGGATTCTCGACAACATAAAGGCGGACTTTGCCATCGGGAGTAACGACAGCGTCGGGCACTCCCCATGCCTTGACGTTCTGCGAAACCGTGAGATCAGCCGATGCAGAAGTTGAAGTGCCAACAGAAGTGCAGGCAGTAGTTAGACACGCTGCAGACGACACAGATTTTGTGCCAGCATTTGGTGAAATCGCAACAAAGTACGCGCGGCGAGTGCCGTTAGGCAATGTGACTGCAGTAAAGTCGCTGACCATCATCGGTGTAGCAACGGGCACACTCGTACATACGCCGGCATCAGAGCAATCACTAATAGCCGTTCCGGCGAGGCTCGGGTACCAAAGTCGGTCGGCGTTGCCTGTGCGTTCAACGTGTGGCGAAACGCCTGTGACTCCGAGCGATACTGCATCTTCAGCGAGCGCCCACTCAACTAGTGCACTTGCACTGTGAAGTGGCGTGAATGTGACCGCGAGCATTGTTGCAACTGCAAAACCATACGCGGACTTTCGGAACTTAGACATACAACTCCTTAATTTCGAATCTCTAGGTAACTACTGTTTGTAACTCGAATAATTCTAATTTAATTCTAGACAAGAGAGTTCAATTTTGATCTGAAATTAGTATCCAGTTAAACTCAATCAATGAAGCGCAGTTTGCCGTTCATTTTGTTGCAGACTTCAAATATTGCCTCGGGCATCGGCAACGGCATCGTGATGATCACCGTGCCGTGGCTAGTGCTTGAATTGACAGGCTCGCCTAGCGCCGCTGGCTTGCTCGGCGCCGTGGCGAGTTTGCCCGGCATCGTGGTCTCGCCATTTCTCGGCACCATGATTGACCGCATCGGTCGGCGAAAAGTTTCGATTTATGCCGATGTGCTTTCGGCTATATCTGTACTGCTGTTCGTGCTCGTCGATCGGGTTAGCGAGTTGACATATATCTGGGTAGTTCTAATCGCAGTTTTGGGAGCAGTATTTGATCCCGCAGGGTTTACGGCGCGCAAGTCCTTGATCCCTAATGCTGCCATAGCGTCGTCGATAAGTCTCGAGTCTGCAAACAGCCGTCACGAAGGTTTCTTCGCCGTGGGTTGGAGTATCGGGCCTGCGATCGGCGCGACTTTAATCAAATTCGTCGGGCCTGTTGACGCGTTATTTGCAACAAGTTTTTTGTTTTTCGTCGCGTCGGTGAGCGTGATGTTAATGCGAGTCGTTGACGCAACCTCTGAAACTCACGACCAAAATTTGCCCGGCGAAAACTTTTGGCAAGCGACCATCGCGGGGTTTCGTGCGCTGCACGCCGACCGCGCACTTTTCAGTCTGACGATAATTTTTATGTTTACTTCGGCTGTGTTCATGCCAATTGAGATGGTGATTTTGCCGGTGCACTTTGAGCGCCTCAACAATGCAAGCGGGCTCGGCGCGACGATGACGGCGTTGGCAGCCGGCATGGTGCTCGGTGCATTTGGCTTCGCCGCGATTGCTCGACGGTTTTCACGTTATGCGATTTTGCGCGGCGTGATGATTGGCGTGACTTTTGCAGTTGCACCGATGGTTTGGTTGCCGCCGACTTTTGTTTTCGTGCTCGCTGGTTTTTTGATGGGAGCGATTTGGGGGCCGCTCAACCCGCTATGGAATACGCTGATTCAAAGTCGGGTACCTGCCGAAATGCAAGGACGGGTTTATGGCGTGCAAATGTCGGCGCTTTATGCCGCTCCGCCAATTGGTCAGGTTGTTGTTGGTCTGGCCATCGAAGGCTTTGGTTTGCAGCAAACTTTTGCTGTAATTGCCGTGCTTTTCGTCGCCGTCGCGCTGCTCACG
The DNA here is from genome assembly GCA_026393655.1 of Actinomycetota bacterium. Lineage (GTDB taxonomy): Bacteria > Actinomycetota > Acidimicrobiia > Acidimicrobiales > Ilumatobacteraceae > BACL27. Next base: position 8,696 of record JAPKZT010000174.1, read on the forward strand.
ATGTCTCTCCCCGCCCTCCGCGACCTCTCGCACGACTCGAAACAGATTTCGGTTGATAACTAATCTGTTGAACTTCGGAGTGATTCGTTAGACCCACTCGATCGCTCAAACTTAAATCGGCTAATGCACTTGCGCTGCACAATGTTGTGAACGAGAATGCATGCATCGTCGCAACTGTAAAATCCAGCGCTGATTTGTGAAACTTGGACATACGACTTATTAACTTCAAATCTTTAGACAACTACTGCCTTTAATTCAAATTTCATATTTGATAAGAGAGTAGAATCTTGATATGAAAATCGGCATCCAAATACATCCGCAAAATACAACTATGAAGGCAATGCGTGACACCTGGTTGCACGCCGATGCCTTAAAAGTCGACAGCATTTGGGTGTGGGATCATTTTTATCCTCTCTATGGCGACCCGGATGCCTCGCACTTTGAGGCCTACACACTTCTGGCGGCAATCGCTGCCGAAACCAAACATGCCACTGTTGGTGCACTAGTTACTTGCTTTACCTATCGCAATCCACAATTGCTGGCCGATATGTCTCGAACAATTGATCACATTAGTGGTGGGCGATTTATTCTTGGCGTTGGATCGGGTTGGTTTGAACGTGACTACACCGAATACGGCTACGAGTTCGGCACTGCAGTTGGCCGGTTGAAGATTCTTGAAAAGGGGTTGCCTGTTATAAAAGAGCGTCTCGCCAAGTTGAACCCTGGCACCGTAAACCCAAAGATGCCGTTGATGATCGGTGGTAGTGGCGAGAAGTTTACGTTGCGATTAGTCGCCGAGCACGCCGATTTGAGCAATGTGTTTGGACCTGTCGAAAATGTGCGCAAAAAGAATCAGGTAATCGATGAATGGTGCGCCAAAATTGGCCGCAATCCACGTGAGATTGAGCGCACAGTGGCGATTAACCCTGAAGATCTTGAAATGGCTGACGAGTTTGCTGCGGCTGGTGCCGATCACTTGATCGTGATGGGTCGTCCACCAAAAGACGGCTGGACCGACGATTCAAGATTCAACTTCGCCCCCCTCGAAAAATATCTCGCCAAACACGGCCGCTAATTTTTGTAAATGAAGGCTTTGTTGCGGCGCGTCAAGAATGTCGCTAACGACAGAGTTACACGAGTTCTGTTCTACGACCAAACCCTTAAAAAAGGCTACGCATCGTTGGCGTCTTTCTCAAAATTGTTTATATTTCGGCGAATTCTCATCACCCTGATCGCGTATCCACTATCAATCGTAGGCTGGGGGGGGTTGGTCGTCTTAAACCGCTTTATGCCAGTGCGGATGTATCGATTCGAACGACCGGTTCGCCCTGGTATGGCATCATTTTTTATTTGCCAATTAGAACCAAATTATACGCAACTCACTTCAATTTGTACCTGGATGATCAAGTTCCTTTCGCTCGAACAATTTTTGCTCTTATACCGAAACTTGGCTTTTTAAATACTTTTGCAAAGCACTCCGACTTTGACCCCAATTGGGAACTACCGCCAGCAACCAATCTGAAAGCCAAAGGTAAAACAGAAACGCCAACAATAATTTCTCAACTAGAGCTTGAGCCATTTAAGTTTATGGTTTTGACCCATCGTTCTTTTGCCTATGATTTTAAAAAGCACCAAAATTTGGCGTTTGAATTAAACCAAAGCACCAACA
>JAPKZT010000072.1 GCA_026393655.1 Actinomycetota bacterium
GAACAAGAACCTTACGAAGGCGAATTACGAAATCTCGAAACTGTACAGATCACCGCACATATGGGTTCGTACGCCCGTGAAACTCGAGACCTGATGGAGCAAGAAGCAAGTCGATTATTGGTTAACGCACTACACGAAATGAACCTTCTCAAATGAAAATTATCGCGATAATTCCGGCTCGACTAGCAAGCACGAGGTTTCCAAATAAACCTCTCGCACAAATTCTCGGCAAGTCAATGATTCAGCACATTGTTGAGCGGGTAAAACTTTGTAACGAAATTGATGAAGTAGTTGTCGCCACATGCGACCAAGAAATTGTTGATCATGTGCAGTCGCTTGGCTACAAAGCAATAATCACCAGCAACCTGCATGAACGAGCGTCGGACAGGTGTGCTGAAGCAATCACCAAAATCGAGAACGCAGATTCGACATCTTTTGACATCGTTGTGATGGTGCAAGGTGATGAACCAATGACAGACCCTCGAATGCTTTCTGATGTATTGCAGCCATTCACAGATGCTCCGAAACTCGAAGTCGTAAATCTTTATGCGGATATTCAACCGGGCGAATTTAATAGCCCAAATTGTGTCAAAGTCGTGATGGACCTCGTTGGAAATGCCTTATATATGTCACGCGCTCCCATCCCAGTATCCACAGATGGAGTTGAGCGTCCAGCGGGCAAACAACTTGGCCTAATCGCTTTCCGCCGCGATGCCTTGCAAAAATTCACCGAGCTAGAACCAACTCCTTTAGAAATCTACGAGTCAGTTGACATGCTCAGATATCTCGAACATGGGATCAAAATTCGAATGCAACGAACCGCTTATCGAACACACGCTGTCGATATCCCTGCAGACATCGTCGAGGTTGAGCGTTTGATGAAGTTAAAAACTAATTAAAAATTAAATGCAAAAGTTTTTTGAAGTTAGCTCATCAATACTGACAATCTGGGACACTAATCAGACGCGCCAAAAATATATAAACTATGACGAATCCTTGTTGCTTTGGCAAAACTTCGCCAGTTCTAATCATCCTGTAAATACTGTTTCAATCAGTGATGTTTTAGAACAAGATGCCGACGAGATCAGATCAAAAATTCTCCACTTTATTTATAGTGTCGGAGAAAACGTCGCTAATTCGTCGAAAACCAAACTTAAATTTGAGTCAGGTTTTGATTATTTTTGGATGACACAGTTTCAATCCCGACCATATACAGAGTCTGCGCAATTAAATAGTTTGGCTAAAATTTTCGCACTCATAGAAATTGTTAAAGCCCACCAATTTGAACAGATACAAATCTGCACCTCAGACCCGAACTTGAGCACAATTGTTGCTTCGATTGCTAAATTAAATTATTCAAAATTTAAAGAGATCTCGTTTAATGGCGATATTTCTCCAACCTCAATAAAATCACAATTTAAAAAAGTAATGCCGAAACCGTTGCTCGCCTTAATTGCGTTATTGCAGCAAACTAGAGTCGCGGCAAAACTAAAGACAAATAAGACTTCACAAACTCATACAACCCTCTCTGGCTCAATTTCTTTTTTTGATTACTGGTATCGCTTTGGGGCCACGGTTAACGAAACGCGAAAATTTGAGTCACAATATTGGACAAACTTGGTTGACGAGTTGAAAGACACAGATGTCAACTGGCTGCATAACCTCGTAGATCAGCACAAAAAATCTGACCTAATTAAGGCCGGTTCATTAAAAAATGACTTCAATCTCGCAAATGTAAATAATCAACATTTGATAATTGACTCAATTACTGAGTCAAGGGTTGTACTTAAATCAGCAAAAAGTTATTTGAAACTCTTGATTCAATCGCTCTGGCTTAAGAAATATAAGGCTGCGTTTACACTAAGCGATACGGGTGTCAATTTTTGGCCGATTTTCAAGAATGAGTGGCTCCATTCGCTGCGCGGATACGAAGCAATGATCAATTGCATACGATTTCATCGCCTTGAATTTATTTTGCAACGACTACCCAAGCAACGGCTCGGCTGCTACTTAATTGAGAACCAACCGTGGGAGATGGCGCTTATCCATCTTTGGCGTAAATACGATCACGGTCAACTAGTAGGTGTGGCCCACTCAACTGTGAGATTTTGGGATCTGAGACTTATGTCTGACCCACGCAGGTTTTTGGACGCTAATAAAAATACGATGCCTCGACCCAATTTGGTCGCAGTTAATGGACCACTTGCACATGCATCGCTAGTTGATGCCGGATACCCCGAAAATGAACTCGTAGATGTTGAAGCCTTGATGTATCAACACTTGGCAAACACGCCGACTAACGATCGCAAGAAATCTAGTAACTCTTCAAACCTGGTAACAATTCTGGTAGCTACAGATTTTCTTGAAAGCGCAACACGCACACAAATGAAACTTCTAAATGAACTGCTACATACGACTGAATCAAAAAATTTACGCGTCTTACTGAAACCGCACTGGAGTCAAACTTTTAAAGATCTTCATCCACGCATTGAAGTCGTCTCGGGCAAAGAAGACCTCGCTACATATTTTGCTCAATGTGATGTTTTGTACTGCAGTGCGATCACTTCGGCAGTGATAGATGGCGTGTGTGCGGGAGTACCAGTAATTCAATGTTTAGATCCGCAATCATTTAACCTGAGCCCACTTCGCGGTCGTGTTGAAGTGCAAGTGGTTCGCACGACTGCAGAATTACGAAGTGCGATCAATAACTCAGGCGGTACACCGCCGATTATTAAGCCGAACACGCTGTTTAATCTCGACTCTCAACTCCCTAAATGGAAAGCGCTGATCGCAACACACGCAACTAAGAAATAATAATCGTAGAATTAAACGGTGGAAATCAAAGATAGTTTCTCTGAAACTGATTCGCGTCTGAAACTTTTCGCGTCTGAATCTGAAGTGTTTCAATTTACGGCAAAGCTTTTAACTAAAATTATTGAGACAACTGTTAACGAACAAGAAAACTGCAATGTAATAGTTGCTGCTGGGCGATCAATCACAAAATCTTTAGAGTGTCTATTGCCGCTGTCAATAGATTGGCGACGAGTTAACTGGTTTCTTGCTGACGAGCGATGTGTCGCTAGTGACGACCCGCAACGCAATGATCTACAAATTCAGCAAGTTTTACAAAAAACTCTTGGCAACACATACGGCAATGTAAAAAGCCCACGAGCCGACATAAATCTTGAAGAAGCAGTCAAAGAATATGCAACTAGAATTGACCAAATCAATATGTTTGACTTTTGTCTTCTAGGTATGGGCGATGACGGCCACATCGCGAGCCTTCTGCCGGGTCATTGGGCACTTAAGTCAACCGATCGCTGTTGCCTAGTGAGCGACTCACCTAATCCGCCAAGTCAAAGAATTACTCTTTCAATGGGAACGCTACGAAATACAAAAAATCGAATTGTCGTCACTACTAGTGCAACAAAACGACAAGCAGTGCGCGAATTTAGAAATAATCCACAAACACCTGTACGAATTTTTGAACCAACCGTGATTGTCTTAGATCGCGCGGCATCTCAATGAAAACTGTTCTGCTCTGCGGAGGTTTTGGCACCAGAATTAGGGATGTCGCCGATGACATTCCGAAACCATTAATCAAAGTTGGCGAGATGCCGATCTTGTGGCATCTGATGGGCTATTACGCGAACTTTGGTTTTACTGAATTTATTTTGTGTCTGGGTTATAAATCTGAAACAGTTGTTGACTTTTTTCGCAAACAAAATGGTGAGTTGACACAATTACCTGCAAAACCTGAGTTGCCAAATATCCACGAATTTAGA
>JAPKZT010000275.1 GCA_026393655.1 Actinomycetota bacterium
CCGTAGCGCCGATTATCGGCTTGTTACAAACGCAATTTGCGTCGGCTTTAATTATCTGGCTAGGGCGCGAAAAAGGGCGCGAACGTTTTGACCAGAAATTGGCACTCGGTGGCCGGTGCGCGAGATGAAACCCAGTTGCACCCCAGTAGATGGGTCAAGCACGGTGAAAACTTGTTCGTGGCCATCAGCATCGACGATCACATCTGTCAGTAGAGGCACTTTTGCCTCGGCCAGGGCTTGTTGCACAAAACCTGCGTTTAAAACTTCAATCGCAATGTGTTGAACGCCTGAACCGTGCGATGCTAAGTGAGCGTCGACTGCTGGGTCACCAGGGCCAACCAAAACCACTGTGACGCCACCAGCATCTGCCGTAACGATCGCCGAATCTTGGGTGCGAGTGATTTTAAAACCCAGTGATGTCAGAAAAACCATTGCCGAATCTAAGTTCGCTACGGCAACAACAACATGATCAATGCGGCAAGCAACTGTGTCAAGAGCGGATTGCGGGGCTGATCCTGAAACTTCAGCTGTTTTACTCGGAGCAATTTCGTTGCGTTCTTCGGCAATTTCAATTCGATGCGTTTCAGAAAGCAAAATCCTAAAAAGTTGCTCTGTGAAATCTGGATCTACTTGATTATCGATTGCCCACTGACGACGCACAGTCAGAACTTCTCGCACTCGTTGTGGCTGAATAACTGCCGTGCCTGTACCAGCTTTGACTTCAGCAACTTGGCGACAAACATCCATGCGTTCGGCAAGCAACTTGACGATTGCTAAATCTATTTCATCAATTTTCTGACGCAGTTGAGATAGATCGCTCATCGTCGCCACCATTTTTTGCTTTTCGTGCCTTGAGCGGTTATTGCAGTTGAACTAACTCGTGCGATGTGCTTGGCGACCATATCCATTTCAATATTGACTTTGTCGCCGACTTTGCGCACGCCCAATGTCGTCACTTCTGTCGTATGAGGTATCACTGCCACAGAAAAAGTATCGACTGTTAAGTCATAGGCAGTAAGGCTGATTCCGTCGACAGTTACCGAACCTTTTTCTACGATCAGGTGCATCAAGTCGCGCGGTATTCGCACCACCAAGTTCGGTACCTCTGAAACAATTTCGCCGACGGCATCTACGTGTCCTAGAACAAGATGGCCGCCGAGTCGATCACCAAGCGCCATCGGTCGCTCAAGGTTGACGACATCGCCGACTTTTAGTGAGCCAAGATTTGTGCGCGAGAATGTTTCATCGCTGACGTCGGTCATCCATGAATTCTGATCAAGATCGACAACAGTCAGACAGCAACCGTTAACGGCGATCGACGAGCCAATCTTTGAGCCATCCAGAACAATTTGGGATGAAAAACGCAGCCGCGAACCGCTTCGTTCGCCGACCTTGCCAAGCTCTTCAACGATTCCAGTGGGTCGATTAGGGCTCATCCTCTGATTTGATGCCGCTGACCAAAAGGTCGGGGCGACCAGTTATCTCGCTGGCTAGCAAATCTGCTTGCGAGACTTCGAAAGGCAAAATCAAAGTGGCGATCACTCCAACTAAAGATGTCATCAGCAAGCATGGACAGCACGCGACAGACTCGGGCTCACCAGAAGTACAAATTGCGCTTCTCACTGAACGAATCAACAGTCTCACCGAGCATCTCAAGAGCCATGTCAAAGACCACCACTCACGTCGTGGATTGTTGATGATGGTTGGTCGTCGTCGACGAATGCTTGATTACATCCGAGATCGAAACATTGAGAAGTATCGAAAACTTCTTGAAGATCTTGGCTTGCGTCGTTAAACGTTCGTCAACGATAAAAATATCGACAACAATTAATAAATAGAAACAACATAAACCAAACGAGCAATCTGTAGTTGGTTGTCAGTTGAAGATTTCGCTAACTGCTCTAAAAAGTTCCGCGCGAAAGTCCACGAAGTTCTCAACTGGGAACCGACAATTTGCTCGCTTCATAAGTCTGTAACTCCGTAAAGAACGGCACAGACGCGAAAGGAAATATCATGGCCGAGGCCATTTCAGTAAGCGGTCCAATTTCAGGGACCGATAGAACACTCACATTTGAGACAGGCAAACTCGCTTTGCAGTCGCAAGGAGCAGTAG
>JAPKZT010000274.1 GCA_026393655.1 Actinomycetota bacterium
AACTGGTCGGATCTGGATTTGTCAACCGTGGCCGCCCGTGAATTGGCGGTGCGGTTCTGCAGACTGCATGAAGGTGAAGGGCCGGTAATTGTGGAGGGGGATGCTGCAGTTAGTTACACGACTCGGATGCGAAAGAAATACTCCGGTGACTGGTCTAACCAAGTTTTGATTCTGCAGCGCAAACTTGAAGCACAATTCAACGAACAAAGATTGCCAGCAAAATACCTGAAAGTGCCGACACTATTTGTGATCGCCATTGATGACCAACAGCCAGTTTGCGAACTATTGACTAATCGTCGATGCTTTGATTTGATTGACGCACCCAAACAACTGACTGAAATCACTGGTGGACACTTTGGGCTGGCGTATCGCGATACAGAGCCATATCGTCGAGCGTTGAGCGCCACCATTGAGTTTCTGCGCAGTGTTTTTGGCTAGTCACTAGCGCAAAATAGTTATCCGCAATGCAAATCGATTAACGATCGCAAAAATAATATTGACGAATGCGCTCGTGACCAGTGCGTCGCCGACACCAACTATCGATGTTGTAGCGCCCCAAACGAAAGTACCGATCGCTATACCCAACCAAACCATCAGCATCGCCAACGATGACCCCCGACCGCGTAGCTCATTTGGCAGTTGCACCATGAACGCAGAAAAAATTGTATTCAGCATCGCCATCGTGCAAGCGCCACATACGAGAAGCGCAAAAAATGCTACGAGCATACTTGTAGTGCTAGCCAAAACTGCAGTACTCGCAGACCAGATGCCGGCAGAAAACATTGTGATCGACTCAATGCCGTACTTGGCACGAATCCGTGGCAACACCCACACGACCGTGACAGATCCAATCCCCAGTGCTCCAGACAGTAGGCCGTAACCACTAGACGCCACACCCAAACTTTGTTTGGCAACGATTGGCAAAACTGAAGTCAACACAGATGTGACGCCGAGCATGATTGCTAGTCGTAACGCCAAATTGCGCAACAACCGCGTGCCAACAACATGCTTGATGCCATTTTTGATAACTTCGTTTATAGCCACGTGATCAATCACATTTTTATTAATTGACTTGTTGGTTTGCATTACAACCACAATGCCGACGAATGAAATTGCATTGAGTGCGAACACGGCACCAGGGCTAATCACGGCAATGATTGCCCCAGCAAATGCTGGCCCAATAGATTGAGCGATGTTGCGTGACACGGCATCGAGACCAATTGCTTGCGGAAGTCTTGTCGCATCAACTAGTTCGGGGGTGATCGCCATAAACGCTGGCGCGGAAAGTGTTAGCGCTAACGATTCAAGAAACGTCCCAAGAATCAAAAGCTCGGCGGTCAGACCACCCGACCACTGCAACATCGCAAGTGCTGCGGCGATCACTAGCGCCAAAAGAGAAGCAACTGAAATTAAGCGCCGACGATCGACCATGTCGGCAAATGCTCCTGCATAAAGTGCGAGCAAAAAACCCGGCACTGCCCACGCAGTTTGCACAAGGCCAACGAGCGTTGGTGAATCTGAAAGCGTTGTCATTGTCCATGCTGCGGCGGCGATGTGCATGAAGGTGCCGATATTTGAAACCAGACCCGCGATCCACAACGCTCGAAAGATGCGAATTCTTAGAGGAGACCATGGACCATGCACACGACAAGATTACAAAACTAAGTAGATCGCAAGCATTCGTGGCGATTGCATCAACGCTTGCAAGGTAGAATTTTAAACAGGAACAACCAGCCGATGACGATTTTGACTCAACCCAGTGTTTTGCCATCAGCAAACGATGCTTGCTGGTGCGGCAGTGGACGGAAATATAAACGCTGTCATAAACCACTTGAAGGTCGCGTACAACCAGGTGAAGTAAGTCCGCGTCGTAACGTGCCATCCAGCATCGCCCGCCCGCCCTATGCCGATACGGGTGAAGTCATTCGGTGGAACGAGCCGGCAATAAAATCGCCAGAGATAATTGCACGAATGCGTCATGCTGGCGCAGTTGCTGCTGAAGTTTTGCGTCTAGCTGGTGAAGCCGTAAAACCCGGCATGACCACCGACGACATTGACGTATACGTTCATGACCTTTGCATTGAGCGAAACTCTTATCCGAGCCCACTTAATTACATGGGATATCCAAAAAGTGTTTGTACTTCTGTAAACGAAGTGATTTGTCACGGAATACCTGACTCGCGCAAACTTGAAGAAGGTGACATCGTAAATCTTGATGTGACTTGCTATATCGGCGGCGTGCACGGCGATACGAATGCGACGTTCGCAGTTGGCAAAATTGATGCGCAAAATCGGGCGTTGATTGATGCAACCGAAGAATGCATCTGGCGCGGCATTGAGGCAGTCAAACCTGGGCGTCCATTAAGTTATATTGGTCGAGCGATTGAAGATCAGGCAAACTTGCACAAACTTGGAGTCGTCCGCGCGTTTGTCGGCCATGGCATCGGCGAACAGTTTCATACTGATGTTCAAGTTCTGCATTATTACGATTCACGCAATTCGGTTGTGATGCGTCCAGGCATGACATTTACAATCGAACCGATGATCACACTCGGTACTTGGCAACACAAAATGTGGGATGACGATTGGACGGCGGTAACTGCCGACGGCACGCGCACGGCGCAGTTTGAACACATGGTCTTGGTTACTGAAACTGGCGTAGATGTTTTAACAGGCGGCCCAGGTGCCGTGTCTAGTAAATCACCATTTACTAAGTAACTCATCCGATATCTTTTTCGTTGTATACGAGATGTAGCGTTTGGCAAGCGCAAAATCAAGGGGCAAGATGACATTTGCAAACATCAACGGTCAAGAAATTTTTTATCAAGACTCGGGTGGTACTGGACCGGTCGTTATTTTGGCGCACGGCTTTTTGATGGATCAAACAATGTTTGATGCTCAAGTTGCAGCGTTGTCACCAGAGTTTCGCGTGATCACTTGGGATGAACGTGGTTTTGGGCGAACCAAATGGGACGGAAAAGATT
>JAPKZT010000122.1 GCA_026393655.1 Actinomycetota bacterium
ATACACGTGACGATGGGCCACAAGGCGCAGACCGATATGAATCAAATGAAATTCAAGAATCTAACGAGCCAATCAATAATGACCCGATTGAAGTTTCTGGCTATCTAGATCTGCGTGACGAGGGCTACGGCTTCTTGCGTGTCAATGGATATCTCGCCTCGCAAGGTGATGCTTATGTTTCAGTTCGCTTGACGCGGCAATTTAATTTGCGCAAAGGTGACCATGTAACTGGAATGTCGCGACCTGCTGGTCGAAACGAAAAGAATCCTGGCATGCTCGACATTCGTACGATCAACGGCATTGATGTCGACAAAATGAAGCCGCGTCCGAAGTTCGAAGACCTGACACCGTTGTTTCCTGACGAGAAATTAGAACTTTCAAGCGCTAGTGACCCAACAAACATGACTGCACGAATCATTGACTTGATTTCGCCTATCGGCAAAGGCCAACGCGGAATCATCGTTTCGCCGCCAAAAGCCGGCAAGACAACTGTGATGAAGACAATCGCAACTTCAATTGAAAAAAATTATCCAGAAGTCAAGTTGATTGTTTTGTTGATTGATGAGCGACCTGAAGAAGTTACTGACATGCGACGAACAGTAAAAGGTGAAGTTGTATCTTCAACTTTTGACCGACCATCTGAAGAACACACTCATGTCGCCGAACTTGTAATCGAAAAAGCAAAGCGCATGGTTGAAATGGGTCAAGACGTCGTAATTATTCTCGACGGAATCACTCGTTTGTCGCGTGCTTATAACCTTGCTGCGCCAACAACCGGCCGAGTGATGTCGGGTGGTATTGATGCAGGTGCGTTGTATCCACCGAAGAAATTCTTTGGTGCTGCCCGCAATATTGAAGAGGGCGGCAGTCTTACGATCTTGGCGACGGCGCTCGTTGAAACGAACAGCCGAATGGATGATGCAATTTTCGAAGAGTTCAAGGGAACGGGCAACATGGAGCTTCGTCTTGATCGCAAACTCGCGGAGCGACGAATTTATCCGGCGATTGATGTTGATGCGTCGAGCACTCGTCACGAAGAGTTGCTTTTCAATCGTCAACAGTTGCAGATGGTCTGGAAGTTGCGTCGCGTGCTGAGCGGTCTTGCCGCTGAAGGCAGTGCCGCACCAGGACTCGAGTTGTTGATTGATCGTCTGAAGACTTTCAAGAACAACGACGAGTTCCTCGCCGAAATCGCTAAACAACCGACGTCTTAAGTTTCGTCGCGTCATGATGACGAACGATAGTCACGCATTGCGGTTGGCTGGTCTGCGTTTACGCACACTCATCTCGACGCAAAATGCCGATCCTGAGTTACAACATCAACAAGTCATTGAGTTTGGTTCGGCCGTTGGTGTTGTTAGTAAAAATATCGCCTGGGTGTTGTTAACCTCGCGTCACGAATTTGGGCTTGGGCCAGCAATGATTTGGGCGTTGCGCAATAAAGCAACCGCGCTGAAATTATTTGCCGAACACAATGCTGGTGACCTTGCGCGTCGTGCAGGTTTCTTTAAATTCAAAATAGATGTTTATGAAATTGCGAGTGACCTTGCTGCTAAATCTGTGCTCGCTTCGCCGTGCGCTGTGCCGATGAAAGAAATAAGTGCGGCTGATGAATCGTTTAGTGGTTTTATTTCAAGTAGTGGTGCAGAAGTAACTCGTGAACATGGTGTATTAGCCGGTGAAGTTTGTGGTCTTGAAGTTTGTCGTGTCGTTCACGAAACTGCTGACTCTCAAGTAGTCAAATCGCGTCTTGAAATCGGTGTTGGTACTCATGACCGTGAAACATTTCAGTTATTGCACGGCCGCACAGCAACGA
>JAPKZT010000021.1 GCA_026393655.1 Actinomycetota bacterium
CAGGAGCTCAAGAAGTCCAGGGAGGAGGCCGATCTCAGGTCAAGGGAGCATGATATTCAGTCAAGGGAGCACAAGCAGCAGATCCTTGAACTCATGCACGTAGGTCCATAAAATTTTCAACATTATCTATCGTGCCGGTTGACTGAGCAACATTCCATAACAACATCAACGAAATCAAGACCACAAAATACAACACAAGGTGAAAAGCCAAACCAACTTTAAATACCGACCATGGATCAATATCTCGAATCACACGCGATACACGGCGCACGCGTGGTCTATTTTTGGGAGTCACCTTAGACAACTTCACCTTTGCAGTGTAGGCAGACGACTATCACTACTCGTCATGGCATAAGCATCGCGAGAAACACCATGAAACTGTGCAACGACTTGGCATTGACTAGCTTTTGAAATTACAGAAATCAGTTCTGCATTATTTTCGATAACAATTCGCTCAACAGCATCTTGCCCATAAATCACACAAGAGAGTGCGCCTGCATCAGCAGCAACTTGCGCACGTTGTGAACTAATGATTGTGTTCAACGAGTTGCTCAAACCGACAACCGTGAGAAACGTCGCACTTATCGCAACCAGAATAAATAACACGGCCGAGCCGCTGTCGTTTTTTTTGTAACTAGTTTTAAAAAAAATAATTAAACTTCGTCGGTCGCCAAGATTGGTGCAACAGAGGCCACAACTTGCCCTGCTCCAAGACTCATCACCCGCACACCAGTTGCGGCACGACCTTGAGTCGAAATGTCTTTAACTGGCGTTCTAATAGTTGTGCCAGCAGAAGATACGGCAACTATCTCATCCTCGTCGCCGACCATAAATGCCGCTACAACGTGACCTTTTTTACCGGTGAGTTTGATGCCGATCATTCCTAAACCGCCGCGACCTTTGCGCATGAAATTGTTTAGTGGCGTTCGTTTGCCGTAACCGGACTCTGTCATCAAAAGTAACGAAGATCCTGTTTTGGCGATGTCCATTGACACGACTTCATCACCTGCACGAAGCCTCATGCCGCGCACTCCGGCAGCAGACCTGCCCATTGGTCGAACTTGTTTTTCCGAGAATCGAATCGTTAAACCATCTCGGCTAATGATAAACACATCGTGAGTCCCGTGTGTTTCAATAACGCGGATCAACTCATCTTTTGGTCGCAGTTTGACGGCAATTAAACCATCTCGACGAGACGAATCGTATTCATCAAAAGCTGTTTTTTTAACTTGACCTTGTTTTGTAACGAAGAATAAAAACCGCTTACCAGGAAACTCACGCGTATCAATAATTGCTTGAATCGTTTCGCCCGACTTCAATGGCAAAAGGTTAACAATCGGAATACCTTTGGCCGTGCGTTCACGCTCGGGAATATCTAATGATCGAAGGCGATATACCCGACCACGGTTTGAGAAAAATAATAGATACGAATGTGTCGTCGTGAAAATAACATTTCGAACAATGTCAGCGTCTTTCATCTTTGCGCCACTAACACCACGACCGCCACGGCTTTGTGACCTAAATGAATCCGCAGATACTGTTTTAATGTATTGCGCCTGCGTCATGACGATTACAAGTTCTTTGTCATCAACGAGATCTTCAATGCTCATCTCGCCGACATCGGCAGTAATTTTGCAAACTCGATCTGTGGCGAACGTTTCACGCACGGCACTGAGTTCTTGTGAAATTACTGCTCGCAGTTTTTTGTCGTCTGCGAGTATTGCTTTAAGTTCTTTAATCCGTGCTTGAACATCTTTTTGCTCTGTCTCAAGATCAATTCGCGACAACCGTGTAAGTTGTCGTAGTTGCATATCTAAAATATCAATCGCTTGGCGCTCGCTAAACCCAAACTGCTTGCCCATCAACGCTGCTTTAGCGGAGTTTCCGTCTTCGCTTCCGCGAATAACTTTGATCACTTCATCAATGACATTGAGAGCCTTAAGTCGACCTTCGAGAATATGTCCACGATCTTGTGCTTTCGCCAGACGATATTTACTTCGTCTTGTGATCACATCTATCTGATGACGAACATAGCCCTGCAGTGCATCACGAAGATTTATAACTCGTGGCACTCCGTCAACAAGCGCAACCATGTTCACCGGGAAACTTGTTTGTAAAGTTGTTAACTTAAACAGATTGTTCATCACTACGTTTGAATTCGCATCGCGTTTGAGGGTGATGATTAAATTTGTTTCGCCACCTGACGAGTTGTCGTTGACATCGGCAATGCCATCAAGATCTCCACCGTCAACAAGTTCTTGAATTCGCGCAGCAATTGCCGAACAACTCGCCTGATATGGCAATTCAGTCACCACAATTCTCATCTGATTGCGTTGACCCTCTTCGATTGCAACTTTTGCGCGCATCTTGATGCTTCCACGACCAGTCTTATAAGCGTCATTGATTCCGGCGCGACCGAGAATTAAACCGCCAGTTGGAAAGTCTGGTCCTTTGACAAATTTCATCAAGTCGGCGATCGACGCATCTGGATGATTTATTAGATGCAGTGTTGCGTCAACAACTTCGCCGAGATTGTGCGGCGGAATACTCGTCGCCATACCGACCGCGATGCCCTGCGAACCGTTGACAAGTAGGTTTGGAAACCGCGCAGGCAACACCGATGGTTCTTCAGATGTGCCGTCGTAGTTTGCAATTAAATCAACTGTGTCTTCGTCAATATCGGCGAGTAACTGCATTGCAAGTGGATGTAGCCGCGACTCGGTGTATCGACTCGCGGCAGGCCCAAAGTCTGGTGAACCATAGTTGCCGTGAAAATCAATCAGTGGGTGCCGCAATGAAAACGGTTGGGCCATACGCACAAGAGCGTCATAGATCGCACCGTCACCGTGTGGGTGATACCTGGCCATTGTGTCACCAGTTACGCGAGCACATTTAACGAACGGTCGATCTGGACGAAAACCTTGTTGATGCATATCCCAGATGATTCGGCGGTGAACGGGCTTTAAGCCGTCGCGCACATCGGGCAAAGCGCGCGACATAATGACCGACATTGCGTAATCAAGAAATGAACGCTCCATCTCATCTTGCAACTGAACCGGTTGCACACTCACACCTGGCGCGAGCGGCAATTGCGCGACACCAACATTTTTTGCATTTGGCTTTGGGATCGACTTCTTGGCGAGTTTCTTCGCTGGCTTAGCAGCACTTTTATTAGTGCCCTTACTAGCTTTTTTGCTAGCCGAATTTTTTTTGGGTTTTTTTGCTGCCATGGTTTTGTTGTCCTGATTAAAAGTAGGTTTAAAAAGCTTGTTTCATGTGTTGATCAGAAGTCAAGGTTTCTTACGTCGCGCGCATTTTTTTGGATAAATGCTTTGCGGCTTTCAACGTCATCGCCCATTAATACGCTCATCACATTTTCGGCTTCAGCGGCTTCTTCAACATTCACCTGCAGCAAAGTTCTGGTTCCAGCATCCATTGTTGTGCTACGAAGTTCTTGCCAGTCCATTTCACCGAGACCTTTTAGACGTTGGAATTCTTTTTTATGGTTCGGGTTAGCAGTTAAAAACTTTTCTTTTGCTGACTCATCTTTAAGGTATGTCTTTTCTTTTCCGACTTCGGTTGAAAATAACGGTGGTTGAGCAATATAAATAAATCCACTTTCAACCATAGGTCGCATTTGACGATAGAAAAACGTCAGAAGCAATGTTCGAATGTGGCTACCGTCTACATCTGCATCAGCCAAGATAATCACTTTGTGATATCGCGCTTTGTCAGCAACGAATTCATCGTTACCCACCCCACCGCCGATTGCAGTGATCAAAGCTTGCACTTCAGTGTTCTTCAACATTTTGTCGAGACGCGCACGCTCTACATTTAAAATCTTTCCGCGGATTGGCAAAATCGCTTGCTTCTGCGGGTCACGCGCATCTACAGCGGTGCCACCTGCGGAGTCTCCCTCAACAATAAATAGTTCGCTTTCGGCCGGATTCGAACTTTGACAATCTTTAAGTTTGTCCGGCATTCCTGCACCCGACAAAGCAGTTTTTCGACGGACGGCATTACGCGCATTCTTTGCCGCAATTCGTGCTTGGGCAGCCGCCACTGCTTTTTTGATAATTCGGTTCGCTTCGGTCGGATTTTCAAGCAACCATTCTTCAAGCTTTGTATTTGTTTCTTTTTGAACAAACGATCGAATTGAAACATTGCCAAGTTTCGCCTTTGTCTGACCTTCAAACTGTGGCTCGCGCAATTTAACGGTAATAATTGCGGTAAGACCCTCGCGAATATCTTCACCGAGTAGGTTTTCGTCTTTTTCTTTTAGTCCACCTGATGACCGGGCGTACTTGTTCAACACCGAAGTTAAAGCAGTTTTAAAACCCTCGACGTGCATACCGCCCTCAACTGTTGAGATGCCATTGGCATAGCCGAAAATGCCTTCGTAGTAACCAGTGTTCCATTGAAGGGCGATCTCCAATGTCTGATCGGCTTCACTTGCTTCATAATGCGCAACTTTATTGAACAGCGATTCGCGAGCAACATTCAAATGCTTGACGAAATCAACAATGCCACCTTTGTATTGATAGGTGACTTTGTCTTTTTTATCTTTACGTTTGTCTTCGAAGATCACTTCAAGGTTGCGATTTAAAAATGCGATTGTCTGCAACCGTTCAAGCACGGTCCGGGCAACAAACTCAACGCCTTCTGACGCAAAAATTATTGGGTCTGGCCAAAAACTAATCGTTGTTCCGGTTTTTGCTTTCGATGACGCCGCTCCGACTTTTTGAATTTTAGTTTTTGGGTTTCCGCCGTCAATAAATTCTTGTTTATATTTTGCTCCATCACGATCGATTTCCGCAATAAGTCGCCGAGAAAGCGCATTGACAACGCTCACACCTACGCCGTGTAATCCACCAGAGACTTTGTAACCTTCGCCACCGAACTTGCCACCCGCATGCAAAACCGTGAGCACAACTTCAAGCGCACTTTTGCCTTTGTGTGGCCCAGATGGATATGGGTCAACAGGGATACCACGACCGTCGTCATGTACAGAGCACGAACCGTCTTCGTTAATCGTCACCGTGATAGTCGTGCAATACCCGGCCATTGCTTCGTCAACAGAGTTGTCGACTACTTCCCAAATTAAGTGATGCAAACCAGTCAGTCCGGTTGACCCGATATACATTCCGGGTCGTTTGCGAACTGGGTCTAATCCCTCAAGAACTTGAATATCTTTAGCACCGTAAGAGGCTGGGGTAATTTTTGCTGAACCTGTTTTTTTTGCGGGTTTAGCTTTGGTTACTGCCATTTTTGAGATACCTTTTCGGATGTTTTGGGTTGATATTTAGATGAAAAAATCACTAAACAAGCCTTCTTATTCTACTATCTAGTTGTTCGCGCGACCTGACTTAACTCTGATGTCTATCCCGCTAATTGTTGTGCCGGTGTGACGACTCAAAGTTGTGCAGATATCTCGCTCAAGAAACTTCATATGGGTTGACCATGCCGGGTCATCGACTTCAATTAGTAGACGACCGCGGTCAAGTTTGATCGGTGACACATGTTGCGCCACTTGTTCACCTACGAGTTCTTTCCATAATCCGAAAACTCCTGACACTGTGTCAATATTTGGCGAGCCGAGTCTTTGAAGCAGCCGATTTACTTCTTCGCCCAATGATGTACTGCGACTTTCGTCTTGAAAATCTTCAGGATCACTCATAATGATTCAAGAATAGTTCCAGCTTGAATTCTCACACTCCTACCTATGTGTGAACCAAGAGGTAACTCGGATGCTGTTGTAATCAAAACTTGACCAACTGGAAAGTGATTTAGTAGCGCTCGTGCTCGGTCTGGGTCAAGTTCGGAAAGCACATCATCTAAAACAAGAATCGGTATCTCGCCAACCGCCTTGCTGATAAATCGGTGTAGAGCGAGTCGCAACGCGAGCGCCATTGTTCGTTGCTCGCCTTGCGATGCATGTGTTCTTGCCGCCAAACCATTGATCGCTAATTCAATGTCGTCGCGGTGTGGACCAACTGTCGTGACTAACCGACGGAGATCTTCGCCTCGCGATTGTTGCAGAGAAATCTCTAAGCCCGCCTCTAACCATTGCGGCGAGTACTCAACAATGATGTTGCTTGAGCGTTGAGCAAGTTCTTCGTAAGCATGCGAAATAAACGGTGTTAGCTGGGCAACCAAATTCTTTCTGGCGGCGCCGAGTTGCGTGCCGACGCTGACAAGTTTCTCATCCCAGAGATCTAACATCGAACTAACTGCGTTGTTTACCCGCCCACCAGATTGTTTGAGCACAGCGTTTCGTTGTCGCACAACTCGATCAACCTCAAGTCTCAATGCGTCGTATTTAATGGCGTAGGCGACAAGACAATCGTCCATAAAGTCTCGACGAAGGTGCGGGCCGCCTTTAACTAAATCTAAATCGTCGGGTGAGAACACGGTGGTCCGAACCATGCCAAGTAGATCGCGTGTCTTGGGCAGTTTTACTCCGTTGACTAAAACTTGGTTGCGCCCCTGTGTGGTTAATTTTGCTTCAACCAAAATTTCTCGATTATCGTCGTGACGCACTTGCGCGCGAACAAAAGCCGTGTGCGTTGATGTGCGAATCATTGCCTCGGTTGGCACTCCGCGAAAACTCTTCATGGTGGATAGATATCCAAGTGCTTCGGTGAGGTTTGTTTTGCCCTGACCATTAGAGCCGATGATTGCTGTTACCCCCGTATCGAAATCAGCTTTCGCGTTCGTGTAGTTGCGAAAATCGCTGAGTTCAATATGTTGAAGAATCACGTCGGGTTGACGCTCGTTAAGTTTCTGTTGCAGTCTTGTTTTAGAAACGAACTGTGTCGAACTATGTCGTTAATCGCTGTGGCATCACAAGATATAAATAATTCTTGTCACCGACGCCGCGCAAAACTGCGGGTTTAACTGGATCTGTTGACTCGATTGTTATTTCATCGCCACTAATTGCATCGATTCCGTCTAAAAGATATTGCGAATTGAAGCCAACAGTAATCTCGCTGCCATCAAGTTTGGCCTCTAATTCTTCAACTCCTTGACCGAGGTCTTGAGTAACTACCGACAGCCGAATTGAATCTTTTAACATTTCGAGACGCACTGGTGTTGTCTCTCGTGCAAGAATTCGCAACCTTCGAACAGCGTCTAAAAACGGTTCTCTCGCCGTGGTTGCTTTATTTGGATAACTGGCGGAAATCAATTGCTTGTATTTGGGAAATTCGACATTGAGTAGTGTTGTCGTCAGAGTCGCGTTTCCAACTTCGAAAGTTGCTCTGTTTTCGCCAAGCGCCATTGTCATCGTTTCGGCGTCACCGATCAGTCGTTTAAGTTCGTCCAACGCCCGCCCTGGCACAACGATTTCTGCCCCGTGACCAAGCATTGTTGCGCCTGGCAGCTCGCGCACCGCCAAACGATATGAGTCTGTCGCAACCAAACAAACCGAATCTGGTTCGGCAACCATCAACACACCCGTTAATGCTAAACGTTGCATATCACTCGACGCCGCACGAACGACTTGGTCGAGTGACTCAGCGAAAACTTTTGCACTAATCGTCACGGATTGTGTTCCAGCAGTAACAATATTTGGAAAATCAGAAGCAGCAAATAAATGTATTTTAAATTCTGAGGTGCCGGCCGAAACAGTAATTTCGTCTCCTTGAGCCTCAACAGTGACTTTTTCTTCCGGCATCGCACGAACAATGTCACTAATTAGTTTTGCGCTGACAACAGCGACGCCATCTTGAAGCCCTGCGACGGCCAAGGCAAAACGCACACTGAGATCGTTGTCTGTCGAAGTTAAAACTAGAACATCGCTTTTAACTTCAAAATGCACACCCGATAAAGCCGGCATTGCATTATTTCGATTTGAGGCAACACGAGCGCCGCCGCTAAGTGCTTCTGAAAGCAATTCTCTTTCGACTCTAAATTTCATGGCTTAAACCTCACTTGATTATGTGTGCGAGTTTGTGCAGAGTTGCCGGTTATTGAATGTGAAGATTCATATATATATCTAATAACAGTAATAAGGCCTGTGGATTGTGGATTAACCATCTCATATCCAGCGTAGATGCGGTTTGCCCATGTGGAAAGGCAATTAGTCGTTGGCACATCTTGCAACTTTGTAGTTTGGTGACCAGTTGATAACCCTCTGTTTTCCATAGGCAAATCCCCTGATTTACACAGGGTTGTGCACAGGGCACTCATGACGTCTTAAATTTCTTAACTAATTCAGTTACTTGCTCGTAAACCTGCTTTTTTTCTTTAATTACACGATTGGTCTTTTCCACAGCATGAATTACAGTCGTGTGATCTCGTCCACCAAACAATCGCGCGATCGCTGGGTAGCTGAGATCGGTTAACTCACGAACCACATACATGGCAGTTTGGCGGGCAGTAACCAGAGGTCGTTGTCGACTTTTGCCCTTAATGTCTTCAACGCTAAAGCCAACAAAATCCGCGATCTCTTTGAGCAACTGTTCGTTAGAGCGCGGCTTGACGGCATTTTTCGTCAGCAATTCTGTCAATAGATTTTTAGCAAGATCAACATCAACAATTGTTCGATTAAGACTTGCGTAGGCCGTCACACGAATAAGTGCGCCTTCTAGTTCACGAATATTTGAAGTCACATTGCTGGCTATAAATTCAAGAACGTCGCTCGCAATATCCGTACCGTCGCGTTCGGCTTTATTTCGTAAAATTGCAAGTCGAGTCTCCATGTCTGGCGGCTGAACATCGGTGATTAATCCCCACCTAAAACGGCCGCGCAAACGATCTTCCAAAGTTGGAATGGCATCTGGAACCCGGTCCGACGAAATAATTATTTGTTTGTTTGCACCGTGTAACGAATTGAACGTGTGGAAAAACTCTTCTTGAAGTCCCTCTTTACCTTCCATAAATTGAATATCGTCGATTAGTAACACATCAACTTCGCGATACCTTCTTTTAAACGCAGCAATCGTGTTGTTACGAATTCCGTCGACGTATTCATTTAAGAAAGTTTCAGTTGATACATAACGAACCTCAAGGTCCGGGTAATGTTCGTGCACATAGTAGCCAATTGCGTGCAATAAGTGCGTCTTGCCAAGACCAGCCGAACCATAAATAAATAACGGGTTATATGAGCGCCCTGGTGTTTCGGCAACACGCATAGCCGCAGCCAAAGAAAACTGGTTTGACGCACCTTTAACAAAAGTTTCAAATGTGTATCGCGGATTGAGTCCAATCGCGGCGCCTTTTCCAGCTCGGGTTCTTTGCGTTACCGCTTGATTTGTAGATTCCGACTTTCGTTCAACAACAATTGGTTCAGAAAGTGATGTTGGTTTTTCTACCGTTAATTGTTCTAGAACATCGTTGGCTGTAGCGGTTTGAATATCAACTAAAAGCTGACGATCGGCAGCCCCGATTTCGTCTAGCGCATCTCGCACCAGCGACATATAGCGAGTCAAAATTCGATCTCTAACAAACGAGTTCGGCACTCTTAAACGCAAACTCATTTTGTCGTCGGCAACCGCAATCGCATCGTTGAAAGTTGAGAACCACACAGCTTCAGAAACCTGCGAGCGCAAAACTTGGGCGGTCGCCTTCCAAATCGTTTCATGTTCTTGGGTCGAGTCGATTGTTTCGCTAGTCATTTCATTTTCCTTCGTCTTTTGCAATAATTAAACTCGTTAAATCAAGACTAAATTTTCAAAACCATTAAAACCAGTAAGTCCATCAAGGCATTGTGGATAGATTCGTAAAAAATTAATCGGGACGCAGAAATTAGCAGGTTTTCCACAGGGAGAGAAATGCTGAGGATTTTTGTTCTGGCGTTGCCCTCTGATACTTCTACCCCTAGCCTGAGACATACAAATTTTTCTTGACGTCAGGAGCCGTGCGTGAAACGCACCTTTCAACCAAACAATCGCCGTAGGTCCCGCAAACACGGGTTCCGCAACCGTATGAGCACTCGAGCCGGCCGGGCCGTGCTTAAATCTCGACGGGCAAAGGGCCGCTACCGGCTCTCTGCTTGATCAGTCGCATAAAAACGCGACAGACTTTTCAACAACTTCAGCAAAACGGAACATATGTTCGCTCAGGGTCTCTTTGG
>JAPKZT010000154.1 GCA_026393655.1 Actinomycetota bacterium
CAACCGGTGTCCATGCAGCGGCAAAGAATCGACGTTTTGAGTTCAAAATGGCACTGGCAATCGCCGTCAAACCATAGAAAAATATTTGTACAACGAAAAGTCGCGTCAAATTTGTACCTGTTGACCTAAACAACGCCACGTCGATCTCGCTAGATGGGTTCAGCGAAAAGACACGAAAAATTAACGGCGATGCAAATAATGCCAGCGTCGTAATCGCGGCTAAAGCGACAACTGCGACGCTAGAAATTGCGTTGACAGCATCATCATCGCCGTCTTGGATATAACGAGTGAATAGAGGCACCAACGACGCGGCCAAAACTCCACCGAGTAAAAGTTCGTAAACTACGTTGGGTGCGTTATTCGCTGCATCGTAAGCATCCGCTAACGCGGTTTGTCCGATCATTGCGCCGAAGATGATTATGCGAATCAAGCCAGTCAAGCGACTTAGCGCTGTACCGCTAGCTACGGTGAGGTTCGCACGCCAAAGTGTTTGACTGCCTTCGGGCGTTGCCATTGCGGTCAATCGTATTGCGAATTCTGGCTCGGTTGCGCTTCGTTGTAACGAGCCTGAACCGCTAGGGTTGTGCGGGTGAAACCACGATTTAACGATGTAGCTACCGTGCGTAGCGGGCTTAAGAAGGTCAATTATCTTGCAGACGACGGAATCGCCGGAGTTGTGTTCTTAGCAGATCGTCTTGGCAAACCAGTTTTAATTGAAGGGCCAGCCGGAACGGGCAAGACTCAACTCGCTAAGAGTGTCGCCGAACTCACTGGCGCCCGATTGATTCGCTTGCAGTGCTACGAAGGTCTTGACGAGTCAAAGGCGCTGTACGAATGGAATTACAAAAAGCAGTTGCTTCGTATTCAGGCAGATAAAAATAGCGATTCTTGGAGTGAAATCCATGATGATATTTTTAGTAGTGAGTTTTTATTGGCTCGGCCTCTGCTCGAGGCAATCACCAGCGAAGAGCCAGTAGTTTTGTTGATCGACGAAGTTGATCGAGTTGAACTCGAGACCGAAGCACTGTTGCTTGAAATTCTTTCCGAGTACCAAGTTTCGATTCCAGAGTTGGGCACAATTACTGCCAAGCAGATTCCGCTCGTATTCTTGACTTCAAACAACACTCGTGAGTTATCAGAAGCGCTTAAGCGTCGCTGTTTGTATCTACACGTTGATTATCCAGATCTTGAGCGCGAAAAAGAGATTGTGCTAAATAAAGTTCCAGATATCAGTGAAAACTTGGCTGATCAAATTGCGCGCATCGTTCGAAGTATCCGCCAACTTGACTTGAAAAAAGCCCCGTCTGTCAGCGAAACACTCGACTGGGCAAGAACTTTGATGTTGCTGGGGATAGAGACTATTGATGCGCAAGAAGCAAAAGAGACTTTGCACATTCTTCTTAAATATCAGACAGACATAGCAAAAGCAGCCAAAGAACTCTCCGTTACTAAGTGAGCGTGCACAATGCCTGTGCTTGACCTGATGTCGGGTTTCATCGTTGAATTGCGTAACGCCGGGTTGCCCGTGAGTTTGACGGAGAATCTGGATGCAATGGAAGCAGTCAAGGTCATCCCGATAGAAGATCGCGATGCGTTCAAATATGCGCTTGGGGCGACGCTTGTAAAAAACAATGCTCACTGGCGAGTGTTTGAAACTATTTTTGAGGTTTACTTCTCATTGCGTGGCCCAGAATATGCGATTACCCAGGATGGTCAGCCAGATGATTTCTGGCGTGAGATGCAAGAGCAAATGGATCAGGTCAAAGGCCGAGGCCAAGGCGAAGGCAAAGGCTCTGGCGGCGGAATGGATTCGATGACCCCAGAAGAAATTAATGCGATGCTGATGCGCGCCCTAATGAGTGGCGATCAAGCAATGATGCGTGCTCTCGCCAAACAATCTGTGCAACGCTTTGCCGGCATGGAGCCAGGTCGGCCTGTTGGCGGTACTTACTATTTATATCGCACACTTCGCAATTTAGACCTCGACAACATGTTGCAAAAATTGATGGAAGCAAACCGTGAGTCAAGTCAGCAAGACCTCACATCGCTCGAAGAACGCCTCGAAAAAGATGAGTTCGAAAGTCGAATAGAGCAATTCAAACAAGAAGTCGAGTCAGAGATTCGGCGCAGACTTGTTGCCGACCGAGGTGCAGAAGCAATGGCAAAGACCTTGCGCAAACCGCTGCCCGAAGATGTCGAATTCATGCACGCCAGTCGCGATGAAATGCAGAGCCTCAAGAAAGCGTTGTATCCATTAACTCGAAAACTTGCTGCGCGATTGGCTCGCAAACGAAGACATGGTCGCAAGGGGCCGTTAGATTTTCGCAACACTGTTCGCCATTCGTTGAGTTACGGCGGCGTGCCTGCTGACCCGAAGTTTCGCTATCCGCGCCCTGCTAAACCAGAACTAATGGTCGTTGCTGATATTTCGGGAAGCGTGGCGGCGTTTGCAAGGTTCACTCTGATGTTCGTCTACGCAATTCAAAATCAGTTTTCGAAGGTGCGATCGTTTGTGTTCATTGACGGCATCGATGAAGTTACAAAGTATTTCAAATCGACTGAAGACATCGGTGAAGCCATCAATCGTGTGAATACTGAAGCGGATGTTGTTTGGGTTGACGGTCACAGTGATTATGGGCATGCATTCGAAGTCTTTTGGGAGCGTTACGGCAAAGATATCAATTCAAAAACAACTGTGTTGCTTCTCGGTGATGCTCGAAATAATTATCACGCTGCACAATCTTGGGTTGTCAAAGAAATCGCCAAGCGGGCTCGACACGTCTATTGGCTCAATCCAGAGCCAAAGTCTTACTGGAATACCGGTGACTCAATCGTTGGTGAATACGGTGCTCACACAGACGGCGTGTTTGAGTGTCGCAACTTGCGGCAATTAGAAGGCTTTGTCGAGAATTTAACTTAGAGAGTTTTTATTGCTTTTAATGTTTTGATTTTGCGGCGAATCACAATTATCCAACCGGCTAACACAAACACAGAAAATGTAAACCATTGAAATGTGTAGCTCAGATGTGAGCCCGTTGATAGCGCAGGTGCCGCAATTTGAGATAAATCCGCCGAGTCGGCTGGCTTAGATTCGAGTACCTCAACGTATATTGGCGCAAGTTTGGATGGCATTTGCTTATTCAATCGCTCTAGATCAATATTGCTCACCTCTAGAAGTTCGCCTTGCGCTGGGTCACTAATGCGAAAGCGACGACGAATCTCTGGTGCGCGCACACGACCAATGATCTGCACTTGACCACTTGGCGCTGGGCCGGCATCTTTCGAAATCGGAATGAATCCGCGATTAATTAATAACAATTTGTTACTTGCCAAACGCATAGGCGTGAGTGGATCTTTGCCCGAGTAGCCATCTTGGGCGCGATTGACGGCTTCAACAGTTTCGCTATTGATGTATTCGCCCACGACTAGTACCGTTCGCCATTCAACAGTTTTTGGCGATTGTGAACCAGTTTCAATAGCATCAAGTAACTGCTCAACTGGCACGATCGAATCGCTAATTCGCTCTTTGACAGTTGCATTGAATGCAACTTTTTCGTGGTAGCGACTGATTTGCCAAAACGCCAAGTTGATCATCAACAAAGTTGTGGCAATAACTGTCACATGCAATAAGAGCCAAATAGGTCGAAAGAGAAACTTGTACATCTCGGTTCATCGTATCTAGTTGGTTGTTGCCAGTAATCCTGCTAGTAATCCTGCTAGTAAACTTGGAATTATGTCATACGCAAGAACTAACGAAGCGAAATCATTTTTAATTTGGGATGGTGACTGTGCATTTTGTGCACGCTGCGTACAGTTTATTCAGCGACGAATTCGCACAGATGCAACAATCATCGCGCATCAAAAAGCAGACTTGAAAGTGCTCGGGTTAACAACAGAACAATGCAACCAAGCTTTGCAGTGGGTCAATGGTGAAGGTCAAATTCGTTCAGGCAGTCGTGCGGTCGCAGAGTTATTAAAAACTGCTAACTCTGCGTGGCCGGTATTAGGCGTGTTAATCGACCTGCCGATAATTCGTCTATTTTCATCCGCAATTTATAAATTAATTGCCAAGAATCGTCAACACCTACCAGGCGGTACAGCGGCTTGCGCTTTAGATTCGCCTGACTAGAAAATAACTCCAACACCCAACTCCAATCGCGTGTTAATAGGGAGGCTATCCCGCTATCATTGTGGAGGCAATGCCACGAAAGTGGGAGCGCAAGAAGTTGCATCAGGAGTGGCCAATTTGGTCCGGCAACCGGGGTTTAGAGCCCACGGTGCCAGCTCACCTTCGGGTGGGGATGTGGTTCCGCATCTGCGGAGCAACGGCCAAACTCTGACGCAAGTTTTTGATCTTCTACTTTGATTAGTACAAGAGAGGATTAACCAGCGATGCGGTCAGATTATCCAGCGACAGGTGCATGGTATGACGGCGCAGCTTTTGGAACTCGCAAATTTTTAGAATTTCCAAACGATCGCCCAGTCGCTCTTGACAGTGGCAAAACGTTGCAGCAGGTGACCATTGCGTATGAAACTTGGGGCGAATTAAACAGCGATAAATCTCGCATGCCGCAGGTAGTGCGCAAGACGGCCAGCCAACACCAGGTTGGTGGGATGGTCTCGTTGGTTCTGGTTGCGCAATTGACACTGATAAATATTTTGTAGTTTGCACCAACTCGCTCGGTGGTTGCCAAGGTTCAACTGGGCCAGCATCGCTGCATCCAACTGATGGCAAACCGTATGGTTCACGATTTCCGGTAATCACGGTTCGCGATATGGTTCGTGCTCAAGTTCGTGTCAGCGACATGCTCGGGATTGAAGTTTGGCACTCAGTTATTGGCGGATCAATGGGAGGTATGCAAGTTCTCGAATGGGGAATCACTTTTCCACATCGTGTCCGAACTCTTGTGCCGATTGCTACTTGTCTGCAAGCAACCGCACAACAAATTGCATGGGGAGCGATCGGGCGCAGATCTATTCGCCTTGATCCAAAGTGGCGCGGTGGTGATTACTACGATGCGGCAATCGGCGAAGGTCCGTGGCAAGGTTTGGCAATTGCGCGAATGGTTGCGCAAGTTACATTTCGTAGTGACAACGTGTTCACTGATCGTTTTGGTCGGGAACTTGCTGACACGGATGCCGACTATAACGGTCTTGGTTTGTGGGACAAGTTCGAAGTAGAGAACTATCTAGATCACCACGGCGACAAGCTCATTCGGCGCTTCGATACCAATAGTTATTTAATTATTGGCAAGGCGATGGATCTTCACGACGTCGCCCGCGGTCGCGGCAGTTTGCAAGCCGCCGCTTCACGAATCACCGCACCAGTTTTGTCAATGGGTATTTCGAGTGACATTTTGTATCCGACATATCAACAGATGCAGATTCGCGACATTATTAACGAAACTGGCGGATCATGTGAATATGTCGAAATTGATTCTCCGCACGGGCACGATGCAGTTTTGATTAACCTAGATCAAGTCGGTAAACCACTTGTCGAGTTTTTGCAAAAGCATTCGCTATAGCATTCGTTATAGTGCGAACTATTAGGCCTTATTCAGAGCACCAAGCACAGTGACGCATCGACTTGTTGCCGGAACGCTTAAGAGAGCATTTGAAGTTGTTTCGCCCGAGCGCACGATTACGAAATATCGGCGACGAGCATCTTGAGCATCTGCAGAATACGACAGTGTCCATCTGCCTTGGAGGGCTCTGGCTTTTCGTCCCCGTCCCGAAATGACTATTGCATTGCCGTCAATTAGTACTCTGACTTCAATCCACTTGTCGGTTATTGCACTGTCTAAGGAAATCTTCGCTGTAAATCGAAGACCATCTTTTGAGACCCATTGTGGTTCGAAACGATTTATTACCCGCAGTAAGCCAAAACCCACAGCGAAAAATGCAACTATTGAAACGGCATTAAAAATATCACTGTTCATCACTCTCTAGTTTGCCATCGTCACTGAGAATTCTTCACCTAGAATTTAGGAGCAAATGAAGATTTACTCAACTATTTCTATATCCGTGCAGTCTTTAGTCCGCTAGATACATAATATTGGAAGCCATGTCATTAAAATTTTTAGGGCTAGCCATGATTGCTATCGGTGGCGGACTAGTCGGTGTGACGGTTTGGTTCTGGAATGCGGCTAGGCCAGACCCAGAAGTACTTGCTCCTCTTGAAATCATGGGGGATCGAAATTTCATCAAGGCTAACGATAGAGAAAAGATTCGACTGTTGAATGCAGTGCGATTCCGAGTTTCGGAGAATCAACACCCAGAGTCGGTCAACAACTAGTTTTGTCTTATGTCTGAAGCGTTCAACCCGTTAGAAATGATTGCAAGGTTTCGTGATCGCGCAGCATCAGTCAAACGTCGGCCGTTGCCACCGGTCGCAGGTGAAGAGCGTCAGCATTTTTTAGCGCAGGCGCAATCTGACTTCCAAGATTTTGCAATGCTCGGAGACGCTATTGCGACTATCGAGGATGGAGTCTTGACTCTGAGAATTGATTTGCGCCCGCCCGAAAAACCAAAGTGAGCATCGTCGCGTTTGGACGCAAGAAGATTACGGCTTTCCCGATTCTCGCAGTATTTATAGCAGTTTTTGCTTGGGGGATTGGACCGTTGCTATTTTTAGCGCCGGCAATTTCAATTAATTCGATTTTGTTCTATCGGGTTCTATTCTGGCCGCCACTGCTTTATTTTATTATGCGGCGAAATGGCTCACGCCTCAATAAAGGCCTTCTGCGTTCAGTATTGGTTCCAGGTGTATTGTTTGGCACTTCGACAATCTTTGGTTTCACAGCAGTCACGACGACTTCAGTTGCCAATGCAACGATTATCGGAAATATTTCTACTGCCATGATTTTATTTGTCGCCCCAAAATATCTCAATGAAAAAGTTTCTAAATTACAGATTGTTCTTGCATTGACAAGTTTCGGCGGGGTACTGACGATTGTTCTTGGAGCTGGCAACACAGGCGGTTCTACTTTGCACGGTGATTTTCTTGCACTGATAAATGCAATCCTGTGGACGCTTTACTTCATCTCATCGAAACGCCGCCGCGTAGATGGTGTTGATACATGGCAGTTTTTGTTCTGTGTAAGTGTTATTCAAGTTTGTGTTGTTGTGCCGTATGCATTAGTTACTAGTCATGACATTCTCGAAATTTCGTTGCGCGACCTTGGCTTCTTGATCGCAATGACGCTTTTCTCAGGCACAATTGGGCACAGTTTTATGATCTGGGCGCAGAAATATGTCGATGCTTCGGTCTCATCAATGATCCTGTTACTTGGCCCAGTAATCTCATCGATCGG
>JAPKZT010000191.1 GCA_026393655.1 Actinomycetota bacterium
ATAGTCGCACGCAATTGGCATTGCCGAGAAGGCGAACTAGACATTGTTGCAATCTCGGCGAGCGCTACTGGCGTGGTCATTGCCGTCGTTGAAGTCAAGGCTCGGGCCACAACTAGTTTCGGCTCACCTTTTGAAGCGGTAACGCAAGTCAAACAAAAAAAGTTACGCATCGCTGCGACAAAATTTCTCGCTACTCATCCTGAACTACATGGCGAAATTCGATTTGACGTCGTTGCCGTATTAGGTACGCAACTTGAAGTGTTGCACAACGCGTTTTAGTTTGCGAGTTTGGTCATGATTTCTGAAAAGTGAGAAAACGGAGCCACTTTAAGGCCGATGATTTTGCCACCCTCGTCCCATCTGCGCAAGGCAACCGCGGCAGAAAACGAAGGATGATTTTCAAAACGGTTGACTTCATCTTTGCTCATCACGCCACCTTGAATATTTAAACTACGCACTGAGCCAACAGATAAAGAGTCAAAATAATCAGGTTCAACAGTGCACAAATAACGCTTCGCCTCGACGTGCATTGCAATTGGGGCAGTTACACCTGCCGAAAATAAATTCGCCAAGACACGTGCTCCGACGGCTTCGTGACTGTCATTGACCGAGATATCAACTTCGCCTTGCTCGTTCTCTAGATGCACAAGATGTCCGATGTCATGAAGCAGAGCAGCAACAATAAGTTCACCATTTGATCCAGATTGTTCGGCGAGAGTTGCCGTTTGCAATGCGTGATCAATTTGAGAAATCTTTTCGTCGTAGACGTTTGATCCCCATTTTTCGTAAAGATCTAAAATATTGTCGATTTCTAACCTCATTTGACCTTCTTTCCTCTGAAATCATCAATTAACGAAAGGCGCACTGCGTCGCCCGTTTGAGAATGATTGGCAAATTCTTCGAGTTTTAGTTTGTAGTACCCTTCGCGCAAGTCGCCTTCGCTGAGCGCATTGAATGTTGGGTACACGGCTCGACGATCTCGTTTTGAGTTGTTGTCTCCGCTTCGATGAGGCGTTAGCGAATGAAACCAAAGAGTTTGACCTGCTCGCAATTCAACTGGTTTCCAAGTCATTGTTGTAACAATGTCTTGGCGAATGCAACCGTTTTCATGCATTGGTAGAAGGTTGCTATGTGCACCAGAAACGATCTCAAGGCAACCGTTTTCGATTGTCGAGTCGTCGACTGCGATCATGCATGAGACATGCGAGTCAACGAACGGGTAGGCCGGTGCATCTTGGTGTGGCTCCCAGCCTGCTCCACCGGCAAGTTTGTAGTTGATTTTCTCTTTGTACAGAACCGCTGGCTCATTCAACAAGAGCGACGCGGTAGCGATCATTTGCCCAGCGGTTAGTAACTCTCTAAGTCCATCATGAAACGGTGTGAAATATTCGGTGCGACAGAGTTTTGCCCCCGATTCGGTTTGCTCGTAGTGGTTTAACCAATTACCGGAGTCTCCCCAGTTTTGTACTTCGTCTATCCACTTGCGAAATTTTTCTATTTCTTCATCTGTCAGAGTTTCTGTTAATAGCCAGCCGTTTTTCGAAAAATGATCAACGTCGGCACTCGAGATCTCGTGGCGAGTAGGTGCTTCCATACTCAAGACGGTAGTTGGTTGAAATAACACAAGTCATATTCAATTGGCGAAAAGTTATTAGTTTGAGAAAAATTAGGGTGAGTTCAATTCTCCATTAACTTCAAATTCATTTGTGTTTCGTAGATTCGGCGTATGAAAAAACTAAACATCACCCTTGTCCTATCAATCATGACTGCGTCAATTTTTGGTGCAGGCGCTAATGCCCTCGGCGGAAGCACTACTTCAAATGCACCAAATGGTTCAGAACTAAAACTTCTTGCCAGCTATTCCACAGGTTCAGGCATTGCAGGTGCCGAGATTTCAGCGGTAGACTCGAAGTCAAAGCGCTTGTTCATTACGAACGGCAAAACAAATTCAATCGAGATTGTTGATATTTCAAATGCCAAAAAGCCAAAACTAATCAAGAGCGTTTCGTTTACTGATAAAGGCGTCACCGGCATTCAAAGTGTTGCAGCCCAAAATGGCGTCGTCGTTGTTGCGACATCTGTTGGCGAAGCAACTTCGGCCGGAAAAGTATTTGTTATGGATACAAACGGGGTACTTCGCGCTGGTGCAACCGACGGTGTGACCGTTGGTGTCTTGCCGGACTCAATTCACATTTCACCTAACGGTCGATACGTGATTACTGCTGACGAAGCTCAACCAAAAAATTATTGTTTAACCAATGGAGTTCTTACTGAGACTTCAGATCCGAAAGGTTCTGTTTCGATTATTGACCTTCAAGCAAAATCACTTTCTGCAACAGTTTTAGATTTCTCGACTTTCAATGACCGCAAATCTGCAATTACTTATGCTGGTGGTCGTGTTTTTGGCCCAGGTGCAACTGTTGCCCAAGACCTTGAACCAGAATATGTGACTATTTCACCTGATGGTTCAACAGCATGGGTTACTTTGCAAGAGAACAACGCAATTGCGACCGTAGATCTCGCAACGAAATCAATTGTTGGAATCTCCGGTCTTGGTTTTAAGAACCATAACCTCTACAACACTGGGCTTGACTCAAGCGACAGGGACAATGTGATTGATATTGGTGCGCGAAATATTCAAGGCATGTACCAACCAGACGCAATTGGTTCAGTTGTTGCTGGTGGAAATACGTATTTGTTCACTGCGAACGAAGGTGACGCGCGAGAGTACCCATGCTTGATGGGTGGCACTGACGCAACAAAACTTGAGGCCGAAGATCTTCGTCTCAGTGCGGCGGGTGACTCAACTCTTAGTTCAACCTTCAAGTCAGACGCTGTTGCTGGACGAATGAAAGTGACTCCGTTTTCTCCAGCGAGCGTTTCAGGAATCGCTATAACAACGAACACGAAAGTTTCGACACCTTATTCTTTCGGAGCTCGATCGTTCTCGGTATGGAAGGCCCCAACTCTTGAAGGTGTTTTCCCTGCTCAAAGAGTTTTTGACTCAGGCGATGAAATTGAAAGAATTATCGCGAATGAGAGACCAAAATTGTTTAACGCAGACTGGAACACAACAACTGGTTTAGTAAGTTCATTTGAATCACGTAGCGGTTCAAAAGGTCCTGAGCCAGAAGGCTTAGCAATCGGAACCGCCTACGGTCGAACATGGATGATTCTCGTACTTGAGCGTGACAGCGGAGTCATGCTCTACGACATAACCGATCCAGTCAAGCCTCAATTTCGTCAATACTTGAATACTTCGATACCAGGTGGCGACATAATTCTGGGCACTGCTGGAAACGTCTCGCCAGAAGGTGCGTTGTTCTTAGACGGCAAAAATAGCCCGACTGGCAAGCCAATGTTCGTGATCTCGTATGAATTGTCAGGCACAGTCGCAATGTTTGAATTGACTGCTCCGAAGTGACCGAACTTTAGTAACAACAAAATAACTACTTTAAAACTCAAATATAAAAATTAACCACGATGAAAGGGACAATTAAAATGAATATCTTCAAAAGCGAGGGCTCAATGGTTCGTCGCCATTCAGTTCGATTGATAACTGCAGCAGCGCTTGCATTATCGGTTTCGTTTCCAATTGCAACATTGGCAGCGCCATCAGTTAAAGCCGGTGACACATGTGCAAAGACATCCTTAAATAAGACAAGCGGAAGTTTTAAGTGCACTTACTCAACGGCAACAAAAAAATACACATGGCAAGCAACACGTGTCGGCTGGCCAACGAAACTCATCATTGGTGCTGTGCCTTCAGAGAACGCTGCGTCAATGACTTTGCGATATCAAAACTTCGTCAAGTTGATAAGCCAGGCAACTGGTTTGCCAGTCGAGTTTTATGCGGCAACAGACTATGCAGGTGTTATCGAAGCGCAAGTGGCAGGAAGAGTCGACATGGCGTTTTACGGTCCATTCTCGTACGTACTTGCCAAAGCTCGCGGAGCGAAGATAGAGCCAATTGGTGCTGCGATTCCATCAGCAACTGGAAAGCCTGGCTATTACAGCTACGGCATCACCAATGCATCACGCTCTGATATCAAGTCAATCAAGGACTTCAAAGGCAAGAATGTTTGCTTTGTAGTCAAGACCGTCTGGAAGAGCGAAGTAATTGCCGGATCGCCGATGGCGGTTCGCATTGATTTGCCAAAAGATCTGGTCGAAATAATTCGGACAACGGTGCTTGAAAAAGCAAACGTGCCGGGTTTTGTCGCTGCGGGTTTGTGTGCGACTGCGACTGATTGTCGAATCATTGAAGACAAGTCGTGGGGTTTCACAAAAGTTGTTGACAGCTACTACGACGGAATTCGTCAAGTTTGTGAAGCAACTCGTTCTACTAAGTGTCGATAAGTCTCATAATTAGCTAATAACCAGATATTAACTAGAAGCGATCTCGTACCTATGTCAAAAATATTTTCGGTCGATGCCGACCCGATTGTAAGTTTGACAAAGGTCTCGAAACGATTTGCAACTGGAACCCTTGCGCTCGACGATGTTGATCTCGTCGTGCCAAGGGGCCAGTTGTTATCTCTAATCGGTCAGTCTGGTTCTGGTAAGTCAACACTGCTCAGACACATCAACGGATTACACAAGCCAACTGGCGGAGAAGTTCTCGTGATGGGATGCAACGTTGGTGACGCAAAGTCAAAAGAGTTGCGTCAGATTCGTAAAAATATTGGTTTTGTGTTTCAACAGTTCGGTTTGGTTGGTCGGGCCACCTGTCTAGAAAATGTTTTGACCGGGGCACTCGGACGACTTGGTGGTCCACGGTACGGGTTAGTTAGTTATCCAAAAGCACTTCGTCGCGAGGCTTTTGAACATCTTGAGCGCGTTGGGCTTGAAAGTCAAGCGTTTCAGCGTGCAGACACTCTTTCTGGTGGACAGATGCAGCGTGTTGCAATTGCAAGAAGTTTGATGCAACAACCGGTGATGTTGCTTGCCGATGAGCCAGTTGCATCGCTTGACCCAGAGTCAAGCGCTCAAGTGCTTGAGTTGTTGCTCAAAATTTCTATCGAAGAAAAAATGACAGTAATCGTTACGTTGCATCAAGTTGAACTTGCAATCGGTTGGGCCAATCGAATCGTTGGTTTACGCGAGGGAAAAGTAGTTCTTGATCGTTCAGCCATTGGATTAACTCAAGAAGATGTAATGGATGTTTATCGGCGTGCCGATCGTAGTAATGATTTAACTAATCAAGAAGCAGAGTTTCCTGAATCAGTTGATTCTTTGAGTTCGTAATGTTGAGCGCCCCCCGCTCAACAAAGCGTTTGAAGTTAAGTGGTGTCTTTCTTGCGTTTTTTGCTGCGACGATTTGGTCGTGGCTATACATAAAAATGACGTTTTCAACATTGTTTGGTGGCTTTGATGACCTATGGAATTTGCTGCAATACATGTTTCCACCTCGGTTCGATCAAATGGGTCAGGTAATTGATGCAACTATTGAAACCTTATGGATGGCATTAATTGGCACGACTGCGTCAGTGATATTAAGTATCCCGTTGGCATTCGGTGCGGCACGTAACACAACCCCCAACGCTGCGACCTTCGCAGTTTGTCGAGCGATAATCACTTTGGCTCGAGCAGTGCCAACTCTCATTATTGCTGCAATTTTTGTGTTAGCAGTAGGCATCGGTCCTCTTGGAGGCATTCTCGCGCTTGCTCTGCACTCAATTGGAATGATTGGCAAGCTCTACACCGAGGCGATCGAGAGCGCCACGGAAGCATCGCGCGATGCAGTTTCATCAACCGGTGCGTCTAAATGGCAGACGATATTGGCGACGATTTTGCCTCAGGCGACACCTACTTTTATTGGCGCTGCGTTGTATCGCCTGGATATCAATGTGAGAGAGTCAGCAGTTCTAGGTTGGGTCGGTGCCGGAGGAGTTGGTTTTGTAATTCAAACTGCTTTGCGAGGTCTTGATTATTCACGTGCGCTTGCTGCCGTGTCGGTAATTTTTGTAGTAATAACGCTCATTGAAATAAGTTCAAACAGACTTCGTGCATCGATCATCGGCGAACAGTCTGCGGTCATTACTAAAAATCAGAAAGCTCGGAAGAAATCTACCGAGCGAGACCACAAAATTTTGCTTGAAGCGGTCACTCTACGCAAACTAAATTTGCCTTGGACTTCAGAGCGAAGGTTGCGAGTATCCGCAGTTTTGGTTTATCTATGTCTATTAACACTTGCACTTGTCACAATTAAAATGCCGATAATTTCGTCGTTCGGATATTTAGATGAAATTTTCAAAACATCAGCAGATTTGTTTCCTCCTGATTTTAGTACGGCGCGTCCAGAAATTATTCGTGGGATCCTTGAAACAATCGCAATTGGATTCGTTGCGAC
>JAPKZT010000295.1 GCA_026393655.1 Actinomycetota bacterium
ACCTAGCGCGGAGGTGAAGCCCAGCCGACCACGACCTAAAAAGTGTTGCAACTTTCCTGCTACGAAACGACCTGAAGTTGCGCGCACACTTACGGCCAACACCGATTCATTTCGCGCACCTTGTTCACCCATCGAGATTCCGGTAACGCTCTGTCCTCGCAAGACAATGCCTTTAAGAAGTGCCGGTTGGCGTTTTCCGTCTGTTGTAACAAAACTCAAATCAACAACAGTCGAATCAGGAAACGGATTTGTGAGCAAGATATCGAAATCGCTTTCTGCCCCAGTGAAACCATCAGCAAAAAACCAACGATCCGAAGTTTCATTGGCGCACAATGCAACCGAGTCGCCAGCAAGGTGGATGATTCGCTGTTCAACACTGGCTTGCCCACTATCGAGTTCAATGATCGCGCTAATGAACTGACTCTTGTGCCCGCCAGTTGCATCAAAAACCCCACGCGAGAACGGGGCGACGATCAATGTCGAAGAAGTTGCCGGCTCTTCGCTTGAAAGCAGAGTGATTGTTCCCGTTATTGGCGTTTGAGTCGGGTTAGCGATGATGATTTCACTTTTTACTTTTACGTCGCGGGCTGGCACACCTGGACAAAACCAAGTTGAGGATAGAGAATCACCAACAACGCTCGGCATCAAGAATTTTGTTTCTAATTCGGCGATGGGCACGCTCGCAATTTCGGGAGAGTAAATTTTGCCGATAAAAATTGTTCCGCCGACGCTAGCCATGAGCAATAAAACGACTAATGGTTTCCGAATTTTCTCAAATAAGTTTTTGGTATTCATTTTGAGAATCGATCAAGTTTTATTATTTTTTGCGAATCGTCAGCAACTAGCCTGACACTCTCGCCGGTTACCGCACGCACTTGACGGCGAAACCGAGAAAAATTTGCAGCCAGAATCAATAAACCAAACCAAATCAAAGCTTGCACTAATAAATAGAGATCTCGAAATTTCGAGGTTCGAAAACTCAACTTTGCCACGCCCTTAATCGGCGCATCAAATGCTGTCGATGCACCAAATGCAACTCGCGGACTAAGTCGCGCGCTGTCAACGGTAAGTTGCCAATTCTTGTTAAATGGCACCGCAAGGTGAACTGTTCCGCCCTCAAATGAATCAGACACAGTTTTATTTGAGACGCTCTGATCATCTATGAACAACGGGCGCATCGAGCGCAGTTCTCGAACGATCAGCGCTGATTCACCTACTTTTTCACTTGCTACTGCCGATTCTTCGTCAAGCAAGCTAACTATCGGCAACCAAGCCGAGTTCTCAAAAATCACGAGATCTTTAGCGAAGTACAGACGGCGCAAATCAATTTGATTAGAAAGTGAATCAATCAACAAGCGTGACGACTGGCTCGGCTGATCACCAAGCGGCACAACGATATATCGAATCGCCAATGGAGACATCAAACGTCCAACCCGAACGGTTTGTCGATTAATTAAAGCAGTTAATGCATGATCTGCAAGTGCGTTCATCGCTGTGCGTTGTGGCGCCCAATGCGAAATTATATTTACTGGTCCGTCATCAGAAACTCCGTATGAGACTTTGTTCGTAACTGAATTTGTCGATATTGGAAGTAATTCGTTATCGCCAACAAATAAAGTTCGATAGTTTCCGTCTGCAGGATTATCAGGCATCTGAGCAAAAAGTTGCGACACAGTTGCATCTGGTTGGTGCCAGCGCCCGTCAACCACGCTTAAAAGAGTTGGCAAGATCGCGACCGACATCGCAACGGGAACCAACAAACCAACTGACCGTCGCCAGTCAGAAGTTTTCTTTGTCGAAGTTTCAGAAAATACACTCGCGCAAGTCGCGCTTGCCAGAGCCAAACCGCAAGCAACAAGTGACAAAATAATTACGGGCTCTGGCATCTGAAACGGCAATAACCCTTGATCATCTAAGACTGCCAACAGCAGCCCGCCTACAACTAGAAACGACGAGCGCAAAGCCCAAACAAAACGCCAACTATTTGCAACTAGAAGCGAACATGCGACACAAAAATATGACGCAAGTACCAACGTGCCACCGGTTATATTGCCAAAATCCAAACTGGCAAGATCAACTAGCCCTAAGTTTCGATTGCCTATTGATTGGTCACTGGTTAACAACTCCCACCATTTGCCCGAAACAAAATGCATCGACCAAGGCAAATTAATAAAAAGTGAACCAAAGACGCCGACTACCCCGACAGCCAACATTGTGCCAATACTGCGCACTGATGTTCCACCAAAAACAGATGCAGCACACCACAAAATAACTCCAATAAATGTGATTACTAAAATTGCTGGCGTAAAAGCAGTTACTAAACCGATAATCAAAACTAGAGCACTGATCAGTTGAGTCAAACGAGAGATGCCAACATCAATTGACTTTTCTGAATTTGACAAAAACGAATTAGTTGAACCATCGATTCGTTCGTTGGGTTGTAGCCCACCAGATCTTCGCAAGAGGTCAAATACCCAAGGTAACGCAGCAACAGTCAACAATGCCGAAAAACGACCACGCGCGATTGCATCATAAGAAAGCGGCAGCGCCACATAGACAGTTGCCCCAACTAGTCGGGCGCGGGTGTTATATAACGAGCCGCACAGTCGCCACATTCCAAAAAAACCAACAAACAACGAACCAACGATCATCAAAGTTTCGAGAAATGCAAGATTTCCAAAAACAAAAAACCCGCCAAACGCGAGTATCCCAAGACCAGTTGGGTTTGCTGCTGCTTCGCCAAAACCACTCGACCACCAACCCGATCGAAACATTTGCATCAATGAACCTGCGGTATTAGCACCGCCTTCAAATGGCAAAAATTCTCCAACGGTTCGGCTTCCGTTAAGAATGATTCCACGACTACCAATAATGATTAACGAAAATATGACGAGAAGAGCAAATCCGGCTTCTCTTGTTGAGCTTTGTCGCCAGAGTTTTTGTGATTTCGCCGCCGATGCAATTGAAGATGATTCAAGAGCACGCCTGTGTCGAATAAATTTTGTAATTCTCGCCGAACCCCTGACCTGCATTTTGCTGATATCGCTTGCTGGTACTCGCCTGACTTTTCGAACTTCGCGACGGCGACCCCAAACATATGCAAAATCGACGAACACCGACACGGTTGCGCGTAAATTCGCCAAAGAACCCCTGAAGTTGCCACTGAAGACTCCGAATATGGTTTCAATAACTGAAGTGACAAGCATCTGCAGCCATACGAGCGGAAGTTCAAGTCTCCATGTCAATGTCGTAACTGTTCGCACACGGTGCCGAGCAGTTAATGCATCTCTCGAAAATTCTGGCGCTCGCTGAGTAAACATTTCACGATGTCGCACAACCGCAGAAGGCGCGACTATTACTCTTGCCCCACTTAAATGTGCGCGCCAACAAAACTCAAGATCTTCGCCGAAAAACGAAATCTCTCGACAGAAGCCATCTAATTCTCGAAATGTGTCTGCCCTGATAAGCATGCACGCCGAACTAATAAAAAAAATATCTTTTACCGAATCGTGTTGCTCTTGGTCACGCTCATTTGCCTCAATCAACGGGTCGACCTCACCGCATCGATCAATTAGAAGACCAACCGATTTCAAGATCGTGGGGTTATCCCATTGCACAAGTTTTGGGCCAACAACCGAAGCATTTGACACAAGCATCTCGTGCACCAACTGGCTAATTGTTGACGATTGCAACAACACATCGTCATGCATCACGCAAAATAAACCTCGATTGCCTTCTACGATCCGCTGTGTTTCATTTATCAGAGCGCCAAAGCCGGGGTTTCCTTCAACAATTCGAACAATTGATTCAGGCAACACAGTTTGAATCTTTTTCATCAACAATTGCGATGCAGCGGTATCAGCCTTTGCATTAACAACTTGGGAAGTTAAAAAAAATACGTGACTCAGTGCTGCATAGTCTTGGCTCGCAAGCGATTGAAGTACTTCATCAAACCATGGCCCTGGTTGGTGAACAACCATTGCAGTCACCACAGGTGGCGCAGAATTCTCCCCTGATTTACTTGATCCAAACCTGACCCGACTCATGCCTTCATAAGACTACTTGCGGCTACTTGTGCCGATTTGATGTATCACGCTCTATAAACTAAACGCAGATTGGAGACACAGTGCGAGACATCAAATTAGACGAGTTGCGACTAGGGCCAATCAAGGCGCAAGATTTGTTGCGCTTCACGAAAGACGCTACATATATTGCCGTTGGACTCGGAATATTGACATTTCAAAAAGCACAAGTTTGTCGTCGCGAAGCGATGTCGAAGTTGCAAGATCAAATTGCAAAACAATTTTAAATATTTCATTTAACTAGTGTCGCTACAAAACGAGAGTTCATCGAGTTCAACGCTCGCAACCAAAAAAAAGCGCGTCGATCTGCCAGAAGGCACAATTGCGATTTCAATTGGATTAATAATTGCTGGCTTAACAATCTATGCATTTTTTAAAATTGGCCAGCAGGCACTTGGTCAAGACGGCTTTAAACCACTGGTTTCACTTTGGTTCGTGATGTTTGCGCTCGCACCAGGATTCTTTTTGCCAGTTGAACAAGAAATAAGTCGGGCTATCGCCCATCGACGCGCACTTGGCCAAGGTGCTCGACCAGTTGTAAGAAAAGTTTTGATCCTTTGTTCGGTAATCGTCGTCGGATTAATCGCCGCGATTGCCGCACTCGCACCGTTCGTAAATGACAATTTATTTGAAGGTCACGGCATCGTCACCGCCAGTTTGGCTATCGCAATTGCCACATATGGAGTCTTTTACATCATCAAAGGTTTGTGTTCTGGACTCGGAAAGTTCAATTCATACGGGTTTATTGTTGGTGCCGATGGAGCAGTTCGCGTTGTAGTTTGCTTAATTTTATTAATTGCCGGAGTAACCCAACTCGGCCCTTACGCATTGGTGGTCGTGCTCACTCCGCTCGTCGGTGTTTTGATAATTTTGTTTTCAGGTCAATTGAAAATTGAAGACGGCCCTCCAGCGACTTGGTCCGAGATCACGCCAAATCTTGGGCTATTGCTAGGCGGCTCGATCTTTGCGGCAGCTCTAGTAAATGCAGGGCCAATCACGGTGGCATTACTCGGCGACACTGCGCCCGCCGAGCATGTCACACTTTTCGGCAATGCTGTGTTGATAACGCGCGTGCCATTATTTTTGTTTCAAGCAGTTCAAGCAGCACTCTTACCGAGGCTCAC
Organism: Actinomycetota bacterium; assembly: GCA_026393655.1. GTDB lineage: Bacteria > Actinomycetota > Acidimicrobiia > Acidimicrobiales > Ilumatobacteraceae > BACL27. The sequence continues at coordinate 5,207 of JAPKZT010000295.1, forward strand.
CAGACTCGCCGCACGTGGCGACATTAAAGAATTTCGATCCGGATTCAATCAGTTAATAATTTTAGTTTTTGGCGTTGGCGTAGTAGGCACAGTCGGTGCATTTGCGATCGGTCCAAATGTTCTTGATCTTGTTTATGGCGGAAGCATCGACCGCCGAACGATCACTCTGCTCGCACTTGCAAGCGGAATCTACATGATGGCTTTGGCAATCGCCCAAGCAGTAATCGCTCTCAACGGACACAAGCATGTTGCAATCGGCTGGTCACTGGCGTTTCTTGCTTACATTCTCACAGTCTGGCTCGTCAGTGACGATTTATTTTTGCGAGTTGAGATTGCGCTCGTTTCAAGTTCTGTAGTTGGATTAATTTCGTTTGCGACAAGTCTGCGCACGAAACTGCGTTCGCTATCGCCGACGCTTTGACTCATAATCTAAGTCGTTTGTAACCATCATCTGAATCAGAGTCTCAAAGCCAACTTTTGGTTGCCAGCCGAGTTTTGTATTTGCTTTTGTCGCGTCACCAATTAGCAAGTCAACTTCTGCTGGGCGAAAGAATCTCTGATCTTGACGCACATATTTTCGCCAGTCACCCAAATCAGCAGCGCTGAATGCGACTTCAAGCAACTGCTCTATTGAATGCGCTTTGCCCGTGGCAATTACAAAATCATCAGGTGTTGGTTGTTGCAACATCATCCACATCGCTTCTACATAATCACCAGCGAAACCCCAATCTCGCTTAGCCTCAAGATTTCCGAGCACCAGTTCGCTTTGCAGACCTAGTTTTATTCGGGCGACCGAGTTTGTGATTTTTCGCGTTACGAATTCGAGTCCACGACGAGGGCCCTCGTGATTAAACAAAATACCTGAGCAAGCAAACATGTCGTAGCTCTCTCGATAGTTCACCGTGATGTCGTGTGCGAAAACTTTCGCAACTCCATAAGGAGACCGCGGATGAAACGGCGTCATTTCTGTTTGTGGTGTCTCACGCACCTTACCGAACATCTCTGAAGATGAGGCCTGGTAAAAACGAATTGGACTTTTTCGTGCCCCACCCACCAAACGAATCGCTTCAAGCATTCGCAGCACACCGAGCCCGGTTATATTGCCCGTAAGTTCGGCTTGGTTAAATGACATCGCCACAAACGAGATTGCGCCCAAATTATAAACTTCACCTGGTTGCGACAATTCAAGTGCACTAACGAGACTTGAAAAATCAGCAAGGTCGCCAGGTACGAGTTGAACAAACGGAAACTCATCGCGAATTGACTCGGCTTTGGGATTATTCTGTCCCTTAACTAGCCCGAAAACCTCGTATCCCTTGCTGTTTAAAAATTCAGCGAGGTGGCGACCGTCTTGACCAGTAATGCCAGTGATCAGTGCGCGTGTCATAACGAACTATTAATCTACCTGAGCCGTACGCTCAAAGACCATGGTTGTTGATTCAAAAATCAATTCAGTAGTGGTTCTCGCTGGCGGGGTCGGTGCTGCAAGATTTCTTCGCGGACTGGCATTAGTTCACGATAAACAGGCGACAACTGCGTTGGTCAACACTGGTGACGACACGATTTTACACGGACTAAATATCTCGCCTGATATTGACACCGTGATTTACACACTCGGCGAGGCGATAGATGCGCAGCGCGGCTGGGGACTTTCAGATGAAACTTGGCGAGCGATGGAGTCGCTCAAGCGATACGTCGATGTGCGACCAACCGGCTCGATAGCCGCACCGGAGTGGTTCAATCTTGGCGACAAAGATCTTGCTACACATTTTTATCGCACTGCGAGAAGAAGCGAAGGAGCCGATGCATCACAAATCACCAGTGAGATTGCCCGCGCATGGAAGGTTGCTCAACGAATTGTGCCAATGACTAACAGTGATGTTTCAACTGTGGTTGAACTCGCACAAGATTGTCAAGCCGGCAAAGCTGGCACACAAATTAGTTTTCAAGAATATTTCGTTAAGTATCAACACAGTATTGCCGTGCGAGCGATCTATTTTCAAGGTGCCGAAACTGCCAAACCCAACTGCATCAACGAATTGAATCAGGCCGATGTCATCGTGATCGCACCATCTAATCCGATTGTTTCAATCGGCCCAATTCGCGCACTTGCTGGCGTAGACGAAGTACTTACCGCTAATCGTGACAAAGTAGTGGCAATCTCACCAATCATTGGTGGCCATGCTCTCAAAGGACCAGCTGATCGAATGCTCACCGAACTCGGGCATGAATCTTCTGCTCTCGGCGTGGCGCGATTATATAAAAATATTACTTCGACACTTATCATTGACACTGTGGATGCAGATCTCAAAGACGCAATTGAAAGAGAAGGAATGCGTTGCATAGTGACGAATACTGTGATGTCAGGCCAGAAAATTTCTGGTGAACTCGCCCAAACAACTCTTGACAGCATCGCTCGTTAAATCATGAGTCGACTAACAATTTGGGGCGTCGAAGGAATCGGCGAAATCACTCCACAGGATCAACTCGGAAAAATCATTTCAGATGCGTGTCGCCAAGAACCAAATGGGCCATTGCAAAATAGTGATGTTTTAGTCGTGACTCAAAAAATTGTTTCAAAAGCCGAAGGTCGACTTGTACCGATTGACGCAACTGACCCGCTTAGCCATAAGCAACTAGTCGAAGACGAGGCGGTACGAATTGTGCGCCGTCGCGGAGATTTAATTATCACCGAAACAAAGCACGGGTTTGTCTGCGCCAACAGCGGAATCGACTTATCGAATGTCGAACGCGGATACGCAGCCTTGCTACCAATCGACAGCGATAAATCTGCGCGACGCATTCGTGACATCATTGGCGCAACTCTGGGAGTCAATGTTGGTGTAGTTATTAGCGACACTTTTGGTCGACCTTGGCGAAAAGGATTAACGGATGTCGCAATTGGCGTAGCCGGTATCGCCGGCGTCGTAGACCTGCGTGGAACGCCAGATTCACTTGGCAGAATTATGCAAGTAACAGAAGTCGCAGTTGCCGACGAATTAGCCAGAGCTGCCGAACTCGTTATGGGAAAGTCTTCAGGTGTGCCCGTTGCCGTAGTTCGCGGTGCTGACGTAACCTGGTTTCGTAATTCAAATATCAGCGAACTAGTCAGGCCTCCGCAAGAAGATCTGTTTCGCTAATTAACTTCGCCTAGTAATTCTGCAATACCTGCTTTAACAGATGTCCAGTGAGCCCAACCAAGTTGAATTCGTGCCCGTGTTGCGTTGACTGAATTGCGTTGTAAGTCTCCATGTCGCGCGGGTTCAAACCTTTCTCTCAATGTTGTAGATGCACCCATCAACTTCCACAAATCCTGAACTGAAGTTTGAACTCCTGTTCCGATGTTGATTACCAAACCTCCACCCTTCGTCATTGCGCGAGAAAGGGCGTCGACTGCATCATCAATGAATAAAAAATCTCGTGTTTGCCGACCGCTTCCATAAATCACAGGAGATTTATCTTTCAGCATCGAGTCAGAAAATGCTGCAACAACTCCATCGCGCGGGCGTTGACGCCTACCGTAAACATTTGTCATTGCCAAAGCAGTGAACTCAACATCGTAACTTTCGCGATACACAGTCATGAGATCTACAAGAGCGTTCGCCATTACATAAGCAACACCCATAGGTTCGGGCTTGTGCCCTTCTTTGACCGGCAATTGTCGCGCATGAACTTCTCCGTAGATCAAATTTGCGGGTAACGCCACAATAACTTTTTTAATTTTGTGTTTCTGCGCCGCTTCAAGAACCGCGAGTAGCAGACTTGCCGATGCCAAGAACTCACTTGTTGTAGTTTGGCTTGGTGGCAGCAGTGCCAAATGATAAATAACAGACGGCTGGCGAATCGAAATCAACTCTGAAAACTCTGGGGCCAAAATATCTAAGTGGTGAAATCGCAATCCACCTCCATTTGCTCGAGCCTCGCTGAGATTAGCCAAAGACCCAACTGATAGGTCGTCGACAACTTCAACATTGTGACCGTCAGCAAGTAGTCGATCAACTAAATGCGAGCCAATGAAACCAGCGCCACCACAAACAAGTGCACTGTTCTGCATCAGTTAATTCTTGATGATTGATTTGCTTGTCATCTAATTAATGTCTAGCAAGCCGGATCTGGAACTTTGGCATCTCTCAAAACAGCACCCGAATTTATCTCACCTTGCGCACCTATCAAGCACGATGTCACCTGTGCAAACGCACCGACGTGTCCCATAACTGCACTGTCTATCACAACTGCATTGGCGTCAACTTTTGCCCCGTCAATCAGCACACTGCGCACAATCTGTGCATTTTCGCCAACTACACAATTCGCACCGATTGTGCTTTGAGTAATTATCGCAGTCGCGTCAACCTTGGCAGTTGTAGCGATTGGCGTAACTTGATAAATACTTTTTCTTGAGAGAAGTTCAATGTTGCTACGGACATAAGTATCAGGGCGACCCGCATCAATCCAGTAGTCGTCAGATGCAAACGCATACAACACGCCATCACGAACCATTTCAGGAAACGTTTCGCGTTCTATCGAAAGTGGGGCCGTTCCAGGCATTCGCTCGAGTGCAGAAGTTTCAAAAATATATGTTCCACCATTGACGTGCCGCGACATAGTTTCACCAGACTTAGGCTTTTCAACAAAACGAAGCACTTTGCCTGTTGCATCAGTTTCAACAACGCCGTATTGAGAAGGATCAGCAACTGGAGTCAGATGGATAGTGCCTTCAGCTTTTACCGAATGATGAAATAAAACAAGTTTTGCAACATCTAAGTCAGTCAGGATGTCACCATTAGCGACAATAAAAGTTTTGCCACGTTCATAAATTTTCGCCTCGCGCGCCGCAAACCCGATTGCACCAGAGGTGTCTAGTGGGCGATCTTCGACTGCGTAACTCAGTTCGACGTCAGCGCAACGATTATTTGGAAATGCTTTCAAAAATGGCTCGGGCTTGAAGCCGAGTGCCAACACTGCATGTGTCACCCCACCATGAGCAAGCGAAGTCATCAGTCTTTCTAAAAGCGGAATATTGCAAACCGGCAACAACGGTTTAGGAATCTCAAAAGTCAGTGGTCGAAGCCTCGTACCAAAACCACCGACGAGCACAACTGCGTGCATGTCAGATCTTCCTAAGGTTTAAGTGTCAGTAGATCTAGATCTGATGCTGAAGCTGGTTGCGGCGCCTCGACATCTTTAGGGACAAATGCAAGCGTTATCGCCATGCCATTGCCAGTCAGACGAACTTTTCCGAGGTCGGCAATTGAAATCTTCGATTTTGAAATCTTCGAATCCCAGACTGAAACTTGCACCGATGCTTCTTTGTCTCCACATTTTGTATCGGTCTCAGAAATTGTTTCGCCATTATTGATAGTCGGTGGAAACTTGATTGAATCGTTTGTCACTTCTATGCCGTACAAATCAAAAATTGTCTGCAGATTTGCCCGACGCTCGCCAGAAAGAACTTGTGGCTCCCAACGAATAACGCCTGCTGTCTCGATGTAGGCGCCAGCCTTAAGAGTGGCTGCATCTGCGCCAACGTCTTGGCCTGCTGGCAAAGAACCAATAAAATCATCACACTTGTAAATGCCGAATGCCGTGTAATAGTTCTGTTTTGCGGTGTCTAAAGCACTGACTTGTTCTTGGCTCTGACGAGCATAAGCAATTAGCGCAACACCGAGAATGCAGATCACGAAGATCACGGTCGGAAACAATGTTCCGCCTTGCATTCGAATCTTGCGACCTTTGCTGTTTTTGCTGACCGCGGCGAGTTTGGCTATTTTTTTAGCAGAAGATGAGGTACCCACGAAGAAGAAAGGCTACCGCCTTATGGCGCATACAAGGCTTCGTATCGTTGCGCAACCGAGCCAGCAGAGGCATGACCTTCAACCCAAATTCGTCCTCGCTCACCCATTTCGTTAAGCGTTTTAGGGTCTTGCATCATTGCCCGAAGTGCTGAGATGAACGCAGCAGTGTTATCTGGTTCAACGCAAACCCCAGCCTTGGCAGCCGCCAAGATTCGCGGTACTTCTGTATCTAAATCAACTGCGGCGCAAACTGGTCGACCCGCAGCGAGAACTGAATAAGTTTTAGATGGGACGCTAACCGAACCAAGACCTCGCTTTAACGGCACTACATGAATATCGCCTGTCGCTAAAACTTCACTGAGTCGTGAAATATCTTGGTAATCACCAAAGCGAATGTTTTCGAGCCCGTGAGCAGCGACCTTTAACGATTCACGAGCAGCACCTTCGCCGTTGATCACAAAAACTAATTGTGTTAGTTCTCGCGCTGCAGCAATCAACATCTCAAGTGATTGCGAAAACCCAACGTTGCCGGCATACATCACGACTATCTCTTCACCGATGCCGAGTTCGGTGCGATATTTTGTCATCCGCGACATCGGCGTAATTGCATGTGTGTCAACAAAGTTTGGGATCACGCGAACACGCTTGTGAAACCTCTGATCAAGTTTTCGTTGAACATTGTTTGCCAGGTCATCTGATAGCAATACAACTAAGTCGGATTTCTGATAACTAATTCGTTCTAGCCACTTCGCCGCCTTAATAATTCTCTGATTCGAAATCGCACCTGTTTCAATTGCCGCATCAGGGAAAATATCTTGAATATTAAAAATAAGTTTTCCGCCACGAAACATTTTCGTAAACCACCCTGTAAGACCCAGCGTGAGCGGTGGTGACATTGCTAAAACGCCATCTACACGACGCGGAAACCCACCAGCAACCAGACTGCGCAGACCGACAATTGCGCTGAACAAAATAAATCCAACTGCGCGGCGCAATAAATTTAATTTAGTCTTGCCCGCAAATGGCTGAACTCTCGTGATCGAACCCCAATTTGTCTTTTCTACACGCCATAACGCACCAGACCAGCCTTGCTCAACTTGATGTTTGCGATACCACGGCAACGAAGTCACTACATGAAGTTCGTGTCCGCGGTTTGCAAGTTCATGAACAATTCGTGTCATCACCACACCAGTGGGTGCCATATCGGGCTCAAAATGTGGACACAAAACAACCAGACGCAATTTTCTCGAACTCATGATTTCGATCTCATATTCGGGTTGGTATTCGCGCTCATATAACTGCTGCCGAATAGGCTTCAATCAAATCGTTGCCTGAGTTTCTAATCGAATATTGCGTCGCACGAAGTTTGCCGGCAGCAACAAATTTTTCTCGCTGTGTCTGAACTATTTGCAGTGCACCTGACCAAGCATCTAATTCAAGGGGCAAAACTAAACCAGCGTCACCAATAACTTCGGGCAGCGATGCGCAATTGCTCGCAATTACTGGTGTACCGATGATCATTGCTTCGATCACTGGCGCACCGAAGCCTTCATACAAACTCGGAAACACAAGCGCAAGCGAAAGTTTCATCAATCCATCGCGATCGCTATCGCTGACACGGCCCATGCGCATAACTCGGTTGTCTAGATTAAGTCGGCGAACTTCACGCATGAATTCTTCTTCGGCTCGACCTTTGCCTCCTGCACACACCAGCACCAAGTCTTTTTCTGTCCAGTGCAATTTCATAAGCTGAAGCAAAAACTTGTGATTTTTATGTGGATGAGTGATCGCCGGCAAGAAGATTACTTTTTTCAATTCGAGTCTGAATCGTTGGCGCAACTCTGCTTCGCTAGTTGAGTCTTTACCAATTGCAGAATTGACACCGTGCCTAACAACTCGAACTTTTTCAGCTGGCAGATTGAACTGACTAATCAATCGATCGCGGACATAACTACTTGGGGTTGTAATTACTGTTGCACTATTTAGTGAGTTCGGCACAACCTTGCGCAGATAAGCCAACCTGATTCGACTGAAGTTCTCAGGAAACGAAAGATACTGCACATCGTGCATTGTCAAAATTGTGTTTCGCAAACCAAATCTTGGCATTGTTCCACCGCCGTGATGAATTGCGTCAAATTTGCGGGTCTTAATCGCCAACCAAGTTTGTTCAAGAGCAATTCGTGCCAACCGAGCGCCGCGGTGTGCTGGGGCCTCAACACACTTATAAGTCTCTGCAAGTTCGGGGTGATGTCGAGCAAAACCTTTCTGCACAAATAATGTCAATTGATAGTCACTTTTCGCTTTTTCATTCAATGACACGCCCATCAACTGACGAATTAAATATTCTTGCGACCCACCAACTTGCCCGGTGCGCAACCACAATAAGTTGACAGCGATCTGTTTTTTATACACTTATATCACCTGATCATAAATTGACGCCGTGCGCAATGCTGTTTGATGCCACGTCATTTCGGCAGCACGCTTGTAGCCAAGTTCAATCAAAGTATTTTTTTGACTCAAGGCAGTGACAACACCGTTAGCAATGCTTGACAAATCGATTGGATCGACAAGCACCGCAGCGTCACCCGCAACCTCTTGAGTTGATGAACCATGACTAGTCACAACTGGCACACCACAACTCATCGCTTCAAGAATCGGCAAACCAAAACCTTCCATAAGAGATGGATAACAAAATGCGCTCGCGTTTGAATATAGAACGCCAAGATCACTCGCCTCGACGAACCCAAGAAATTTTACGTGAGTTGAAATTTTTAATTTATTGTTTATTATCGAATCAAGTTTGATATCGCCCCAACCAGTAGCGCCAACAACAACTAACTGCGGTACTGAGTCACCAAGAGTTTCGAGCGCAGCCACCAGCCGAGAAAGGTTTTTACGCGGCTCCAATGTGCCGACAAACAAAAGATACTCGCCAGAAACATTCAAACGATCAAGAACTTGCGCTGCATTCGGTGCGACGACCGGCGCATTTACTCCGAGCGGCACATGACACAAACGATCAGCCGAGAAACCGAATTCGAGACAGTCACTTAGCGTCGCTTGTGACGAACACAACAAAATTTCTGCACGTTTCAATAAAACTTTTAAACTTCGCCGAAAGACTGAGTTGCCACGACGGCTAAAGAATTCTGGATACTTCAAAAATGCCAGATCATGAACCGTCGCAACCATTTTTGCGCGCGACGCAAATGGAATAATCGATGTGCAATGCAAAAGATCAACTTCGCCAGTCGCACGTTCAACGCGTGGAGCACGAAGTCGAAGTGACGCTTCGTAAAGCGCTGCGCCATGCAACGCAAGTTGCTGCACTTTTATTGGTGGCGCATACGACGTGGACGGCTCACCTTTGTTGTTTCCTGCTACACCAATGAGTTGTACATCTGGTCGCGCTACCGACATTGCCTTGGCGATTTCGATTGCCGATGTGGCGGTTCCACCTGGCACTCGGTGCCAACATTGCTCTAATGAGTAAGCCACACGCACGCCTTCTATTCTGCCCGTCTTGGCTTCGTATCGGGTGAACATTCGATATTGATAAGCACAGTAATTTCGGTCGTACGATGTACATACCCGTATGAGCGAAAAGTCTTCATCGCCTAAATTTTGGAAAGACCGTGTCGTTGTCGTCACCGGTGGTAACGGGTTTCTTGGACGAAATGTCGTTGATGCTTTCAGCAAAGCTGG